>NZ_JADBRF010000003.1:0-264721 GCF_014930485.1 Enterobacter cloacae complex sp. P47BA
TCCGAAAGGATGGCCTTTTTGCGTTTCTGCGCTGCACAAACCGTAGGCCGGGTAAGGCGAAGCCGCCACCCGGCAGAGCAAACGACTAATGAATTACCTGCGATAAAAATGCTCGCGTACGTTCTGACTTCGGATGCGCAAAGAACTCATCCGGCGGTGCCTGCTCAACAATCTCGCCGCGGTCCATAAAGATCACCCGGTCGGCCACGGTTCTCGCGAATCCCATCTCATGCGTGACGCACAGCATCGTCATGCCGGATTGGGCCAGCCCAATCATGGTATCCAGTACTTCTTTCACCATTTCGGGATCCAGCGCAGATGTCGGTTCGTCAAACAGCATGATTTTGGGTTTCATGCACAGCGAACGGGCGATAGCCACGCGCTGCTGTTGCCCGCCCGAGATCTGACCAGGAAACTTATTGGCATGCTCCGCGATGCGTACGCGTTCAAGGTAGTGCATCGCCAGCGCCTCCGCCTCCTGTTTCGGCATCTTTCGGACCCAAATCGGCGCAAGCGTACAGTTCTGCAGAACGGTCAGGTGTGGAAACAGATTAAAGTGCTGAAATACCATTCCCACTTCCTGCCGCACGCGTTCGATATTGCGGATATCTTCATTCAGTTCAATACCATCAACCACAATGCGCCCTTGTTGATGCTCTTCAAGATGGTTAATACAGCGAATGGTTGTGGATTTACCTGAACCGGAAGGGCCGCAAAGGACGATGCGTTCGCCCTGCTTTACCTTAAGATTGATGTCCTTCAGGACATGAAACTGTCCATACCATTTATTGACGTTTTCCAGCGTAATCATCGCGTTGGCGGTTGTCATAGTCATTTGGCTCATAATTTCCTCAGTGCGGTGTACGCCCGGTGTTAAAGCGCTTTTCCAGATGCTGGCTATAGCGCGACATGCTAAAACAAAAGATCCAGTAGATCAGAGCGGCAAAGACATATCCCTCGGTGGACATACCCAGCCAGACAGGGTCAACGGTTGCCTGCTGCACGCTGCTAAAGAGATCGAACAATCCGATGATGATCACCAGGCTGGTATCTTTAAAGAGAGCAATGATCGTATTGACCAGACCAGGGATAACCAGCTTGAGCGCTTGCGGAAGGATCACCAGCCCCTGCGTTTTCCAGTAACCGAGCGCCAGCGATTCCGCCGCTTCGTACTGGCCTTTAGGCAATGCCTGCAGGCCACCGCGTACAACTTCAGCGACATAGGCGGACTGGAAGAGAATCACCCCGACCAGGGCACGGATCAGCTTGTCGATCGTTGTACCTTCCGCCATAAACAGTGGCAGCATGACCGACGACATAAACAGTACGGTGATAAGCGGTACGCCGCGCCAGAACTCAATAAAGATAACGGAGAGCACGCGTACGACTGGCATTTTTGAACGGCGACCCAGGGCGAGTAAAATGCCCAACGGTAGCGCGCCGGCGATCCCTACTGAAGCGATAATCAATGTCAGCGTCAGGCCACCCCACTGGCGTGTTTCAACGCGTTCCAGCCCCAGAAAACCGCCATACAGCAGCACCCAGACAATAATCGGATAAACCACCGCCCAGACGGCAATATAGCGTCCACGGTGAGGCAGCTTTTTCCAGAACATGACTGCAACAGAGAGCAGGCCGATAACCAGCGCCAGATTAATCCGCCAGCGCTGTTCATGCGGATACAATCCATACATGAACTGACCGAAGCGCTCATGAATAAACACCCAGCAAGCGCCGGCTTTTGTGCAATCTGCCCGAGTTGTACCGACCCAGTTGGCCTGTATAACCGCCCAGTTCAGCAGGGGAGGAATCAATTCCCACATTAGCCACAGGCAGACAATCGTCAGCAGGCTATTACTCCAGCTGGAGAAGAGATTCTTACGCGCCCAGAGAATAAAACGTCCACCCGTCGAGCTGGCAGGGCGCGAGGAGTGCGACAGTATCGCTTTTGTCATCATAGATCCTTAGCGCTCGACCAGTGCTATACGACGGTTATAAAGGTTCATCAGCAACGAAATGGCCAGACTGATGATTAGATAGACGGACATGGTGATGGCAATGGTTTCTATGGCCTGTCCGGTCTGGTTAAGCACGGTTCCGGCGAAGAGAGACACCATATCCGGATAACCAATGGCAGCTGCCAGCGATGAGTTTTTGACAATGTTGAGATACTGGCTGGTCAGGGGCGGAATGATCACCCGTAAAGCCTGCGGAATAATGACCTGGCGAAGCGTCACGGTATTCGGCAAACCGAGTGAACGTGCCGCCTCGTGCTGCCCGTAAGGCACGGCCTGGATCCCGGAGCGGATGATTTCCGCAATAAACGCGGAGGTATAAATTGAAAGCGCCAGCGTGAGTGCTGCCAGTTCAGGAATTAACACCATACCACCCTGGAAGTTGAACCCGCGTAGGTGAGGAATATCCCAGTGCAAGGCTGCACCAAAAAGCCAGTGAGCAACTAACGGTAAGCCAACAATCAGCGCAGCGGCAACTGGCCATGTTTTACGAAGCTGTCCGGTTTTAATCTGATGCTTACGATTATAGCGGAACAGGCCGACGGAAATCGCGAGCGCAACAATAATGGCGACGATAAAGGCGTAAATCCCTTCGGCCACCTGCGGAGAGGGAATGTATAACCCACGATTACTCAGGAAAAACAGCTCAAACGCATCGACGGCCTGGCGGGGACCGGGAAGATTACGCAGCACCGCGAAATACCAGAAGAAGATCTGCAGCAGCGGTGGGATGTTGCGAAACGTCTCAATATAGATGGTGGAAAGCTTTCGCAGCAGCCAGTTTTCAGAAAGACGCGCCAGCCCAATAAAGAAGCCCAGGATGGACGCGAAGACAATACAAAGTGCCGATACCAACAGCGTATTCAGTAAACCGACCACAAACACGCGTCCGTACGTGTCACCCTCCTGATAGTCGATAAGGTGCTGAACAATCCCAAAGCCCGCGCTGCGATCCAGAAACGCAAAACCGGAGGTGATACCGCGATTATTCAGGTTAGTGATGGTGTTATGGATGAGATACACGGCGATAAGAACAACCGCAACAATAGCAATAATCTGGAATAGCCAGGCGCGGACCGCGGGATGAGAAAAGGATAGCGATCCTTTTACGGCTGAGCGGCGATGGGACATAAAGAAACCTCAGTAACCATGACTCTGGAGTGGGCACTGCCCGAGCAGTGCCCGTTACAGCTATGACTTAACGTACTGGTGGCGCGTACTGAATACCGCCGTTATTCCAGAGATTGTTCTGGCCGCGTTTGATCTTCAGCGGGCTTTCCGATCCCACGTTACGCTCGAAGATCTCTGCGTAGTTACCCACCTGTTTGATGATGTTGTAAGCCCACTTGTTATCCAGCTTCAGATCCTTGCCGAAATCACCTTCTTTACCGAGCAGGTGCGCCATATCCGGGGTGGAAGGATTCGCCGCTTTCTCATCAACGTTTTTCGAGTTGATGCCCATCTCTTCTGCATTCAGCATGGCAAACAGCGTCCAGCGAACGATAGAGAACCAGTCTTCATCGCCACGACGCACAACCGGTCCGAGAGGTTCTTTGGAGATCACTTCAGGCAGGACAATCCATTCCGCCGGATTGCTCAGCTTAATGCGTAAGGCATACAGCTGTGACTGGTCAGAGGCCAGGGTGTCGCAGCGACCGGATTCCAGCGCTTTGGCTGATTCATCCGAGCGGTCGAAAGTCACAGGGGTGTATTTCATCTTATTTGCTTTGAAATAATCCGCGACGTTCAGCTCGGTATCGGTACCCGCCTGGATACACACGGTGGCGCCATCCAGTTCTTTGGCGCTTTTCAGGCCCGCTTTATTGTGGGTCAGGAAGCCGATGCCGTCATAATAGGTCACGCCCGTAAATGACATCCCCATACCTGCATCGCGGGAGGAGGTCCAGGTGGTATTACGCGAGAGCATGTCAACCTCGCCGGACTGCAGCGCCGTAAAGCGCTCTTTCGCCGTCAGCGGGGTGTATTTTACTTTGCTGTCATCACCAAAAACCGCTGCTGCGACGCCACGGCAGACATCCACATCAATACCGGTAAATTTGCCGTTCGCATCGGCATAAGAGAAGCCAGGCAGACCGTCGCTGATACCGCATTGAACAAAACCTTTCTTTTTAACGGCATCCAGCGTCGTTCCCGCATGGGCTTGACCGGCTATGGCAAACAACATGCCTGCAGCGGTCAGGCTGGCTATCATCGTCTTTTTCATAATGGATCCTGTGTGGCGAAATTTATTGTTATAGAAGCGTTTTTAAGCGCTTAACCTGTCTGTGGCATTGGCCAACGTTTATAAAGCAAACGTAATGCCAGTTTTGAGTTCAGCGAGATAAGAGAAAACTGAACGCTTAATGCAGAGTGTAGACAGGCTTAAATAAAATGAGCGCCCCGAAACAGTGCGAAATTACAACCTGTGCCACAAATTGGAGCAAAAGTTTTAACCGGGATGAGATAAAAAGAAGAGATAGTTTCTGAGGTGAATATTGGCAGAGTATTCAATAGTATTAATGTATGAAAATCATCAGAGATAAGAAAAAGGTGTTGATAGCGGTTGGTTGAAATGAAATATAAGAATAAATGCGGAACTTTTTTATTTATTAGAAAATGGTGCACTCATTAAAAGCAAAAGCGCGACCGGAGCCGCGCTTTCTGAACAGATGTTACTTCGTCAGGGCAACAATACCTAATGTTAAACCCGCTACTGCGGCAGCGCCGCCGGCGATGGCACCTGCTGTTTCCCAGTTGTCCTGGGTGGTGCCTTTCATACAGGTATTGGTATGAACCAGTCGGCCCTGATCATCGTAAACCGGTACACAAGGAGAGTCGTGCGCGCAACCAGCAAGCAGCGCAGCGAGAAGTGCAACGGAAATGAATCTTTTCATGATGTTACCTCAGTATTATTTCTTATTCGCTACATAGCCAGGAGGGCTATTAACGAACTGGAGATTATTTTACCACCAGGGTAAGTTCCCGTTACACGTGGAATAATCTCAAATTATGTAGTTTGTAAAAATCATGGAGAAAAAGCGTTTTCTGGATAAATTCATGGAGAAATTATGGAGTCGCAAGAGGGCGCTTTTACTTAATGCAAACTCATGAATTTTTTATATGCGATTCAATAATGACTAATCCATTGTTTATATTAAAATAAAAAAGGCACCAAACGGTGCCTTCAGGGATACGTTAATCCTTATGGTTGGTAAACCGTCTTCGGACAACCACAAAGAAAACGGGCACAAAGAAAATAGCCAGAAGCGTTGCGGAAAGCATGCCTCCCATCACACCCGTACCGACGGCGTTTTGCGCGCCGCTCCCGGCTCCGGTGCTAATTACCAGCGGCATGACGCCAAGAATGAAGGCCAGGGAGGTCATCAGGATCGGGCGAAGGCGCATTCTTGAGGCTTCCAGCGTGGCCTCAATGATACCTTTACCTTCTTTATCCATCAGATCCTTAGCAAATTCGACGATCAGGATGGCGTTTTTCGCTGATAACCCAATCGTTGTCAGCAGGCCGACCTGGAAATATACGTCATTGTTTAACCCGCGCAGTGACGCTGCGAAAAGAGCCCCGATGACGCCTAACGGCACAACCAGCATGACAGAGAAGGGTATGGACCAGCTTTCATACAGTGCAGCCAGGCACAGGAACACCACGATCAGTGAAATGGCGTACAGTGCAGGCGCCTGGTTACCGGAAAGGCGTTCCTGATAAGACATTCCCGTCCAGTCATAGCCGATGCCGGAAGGCAGTTTTGCCGCCAGGCTTTCCATCATCACCATGGCCTCACCGGTACTTTTCCCTGGGGCTGACTCACCGAGGATCTCCATGGACGGCATGCCGTTATAGCGTTCCAGACGAGGAGAGCCGTAAACCCAGTGAGCGCTGCTAAAGGATGAGAACGGCACCATTTCCCCATTCGCGCTGCGCACGTAGAGATTATTGATGTCCCCCGGCAACATACGGAATTTCGCATCCGCTTGGACGTAAACTTTTTTCACGCGGCCATGATCGATAAAGTCATTCACATAGGTACCACCCAATGCCGTCGATATCGTCTGGTTGACGTCAGAAATGCTAATACCCAGCGCCTGCGCTTTCTCCTGATCGACATCCAGTTTGAACTGCGGTGTATCCTCCAGGCCGTTAGGACGCACGCGAACCAGCAGGTCAGGGTGCTCTTTCACCATGCCGAGCAGCTGATTACGCGCCTGCGTCAGCTGGATATGCCCCAGGTTTGCCTGATCGATAAGTTCAAAGTCGAAGCCCGTTGCGGTTCCCAGTTCGATAATGGCAGGCAGGTTAAACGGAAATACAAGGCCGTCTTTAATCTGGCTGAACGCTTTTGTCGCTCGGCCCACGATGGCCTCAACGCTATTTTTCTCCCCAGAACGTTCTTCCCAGGGTTTCAGGCTGACGAAGGCGATACCGGAGTTCTGGCCCTGACCGCTAAAGCTAAAGCCGTTAACGGTAAAGACGGATTCAACGTTCGCTTTCTCTTGGGTCAGATAGTAGTCCTGAACCTGGTCGAGAACCTGCTGAGTACGCGTCTGGGTCGCACCCGCCGGGAGTTGAACCATCGTCATAAATACCCCCTGATCCTCTTCAGGCAGGAAGGAGGTAGGTAAGCGCAGGAACAGCACCGCCATCCCACCGACAATAAGGACGTACACCACCAGATAGCGGCCGGTCTTACGCAAAATACCGCTTACGCTGTTGCTGTAGTGCTCCACGCTTTTATCAAAGAGTGCATTGAACCAGCCAAAGAACCCCCCTTTCTTCTCATGATGATCGCCAGAAACGGGCTTAAGCAGCGTTGCGCAGAGTGCGGGCGTCAGGATCAGCGCAACCAGCACGGAGAGCGCCATGGCGGAAACGATAGTCAGCGAGAACTGGCGATAGATGGCGCCCGTCGAGCCACCAAAAAAGGCCATCGGGACAAAGACCGCCGAGAGAACCATCGCGATCCCCACCAGCGCGCCCTGGATCTGCTCCATCGACTTCTGCGTGGCCTCTTTCGGCGGCAGCTTGTCCTCTACCATCACGCGCTCAACGTTCTCGACCACCACGATGGCGTCATCAACGAGTAGCCCTATCGCCAGTACCATCCCGAACATCGTCAGGGTGTTGATGGAGAAACCGAACGCCGCAAGAACCGCGAAGGTACCCAGCAGAACCACCGGCACCGCGATAGTCGGAATGAGCGTCGCGCGCAGGTTTTGCAGGAACAGATACATGACCAGGAAGACCAGAACGATCGCTTCAAACAGGGTCTTCACCACTTCATGAATAGAAATTTTCACAAAAGGCGTGGTGTCATAGGGATAGACGACCTTCAACCCCTGCGGGAAGAACTGTTGCAGTTGCGCCAGTTTGCTCTTGATGGCTGCCGCGGTATCCAGCGCGTTTGCCCCGGTTGCCAGCTTAATCCCCAGGCCGGTTGCGGCCTGCCCGTTGATTTTGGTCACCATATTGTAGTTTTCGCCGCCGAGCTCAATGCGAGCGACATCCTTCAGGTGAACCATCGAGCCGTCCTGGTTCACCTTGAGCGTCACGCGGCCAAACTCTTCCGGTGATTTCAGGCGAGTTTGCGCGATGATGGAGGCATTCAACTGCTGTCCAGGAACCGATGGCGTACCGCCCAACTGACCTGCCGCTATCTGGTCGTTCTGCGTTTTCAGCTGGTTGATAATATCCAGCGGCGTCAGCTGGTATTTATTCATCGCATTGCTGTCGAGCCAGATGCGCATCGCATACTGGGCGCCAAACAGCTGAACGTCGCCGACACCCGTCGTTCGGCTGATAGCATCTTTGACGTTCGAGGCGACATAGTCGGAGATATCATCCTGAGTGAGGTTTTTGTTGTCCGAAACAAAACCGGCGACCAGCAGGAAGCTGCTGCTGGATTTCTCAACGCCAATCCCTTGCTGCTGTACCTCTTGCGGCAGCAGCGGCATGGCGAGCTGCAGCTTGTTCTGCACCTGCACCTGGGCGATGTCCGGATCCGTTCCTGACTCGAAGGTCAGTGTGATGGTGACATTACCTGCTGAATCGCTGGTGGAAGACATGTACATCAGGTTGTCGATACCGTTCATGTTCTGTTCGATAACCTGGGTCACGGTATCCTGCACCGTCTGGGCATCAGCGCCGGGGTAGGTCGCTGAAATCGCCACGGCTGGCGGAGCAATCGTCGGATACTGGGCGACGGGCAGTTTGAGAATGGCCAGCCCGCCTGCAATCATCAAAATGATGGCAAGTACCCAGGCGAAAACCGGCCTTTGAATAAAGAAATTAGCCATGTCGTCGTTCCTTAACTGGCGGGAGTCGTGATGGTATCTGGCGTGGCGACGACGGTAGCCCCTGGTCTGACTTTTTGTAATCCGCTAACAATCACGCGGTCACCGTTTTTCAGCCCTTCCGTCACCAGCCAGCGGTCGCCAATGGCCTGAGGCGCAACGACGGTACGTGATTCAACCTGGTTTTTATCATTAACCACCAGCACGGTTGCGTCGCCTCGCGGCGTTCGGGTCATCCCCTGCTGCGGAACCAGAATGGCATCTGGCTGTGTGCCTTCATCAATGCGGGCGCGAACGAACATCCCCGGTAACAGCAGGTGTTGAGGATTCGGGAAAATGGCGCGCAGCGTGATTGAGCCGGTGCTTTCATCCACCGTAACGTCGGAGAACTGCAGGGTACCTTTCAGAGGATAGGGCTGACCATTCTCCATCAGCAGCTCAACGCTGCTGGCCGTGTCGCCTTTTTGCAGGCTCGTCTGCTTCAGGCGCATAAATTCATTGCTCGACTGGGTCACATCGACATAAATCGGATCAAGCTGCTGGACCGTCGCCAGCGCTGCGGCCTGCCCGTTCGTCACGAGCGCCCCTTCCGTCACGCTGGATTTGCCGATGCGGCCATCGACAGGGGACGTTACTTTGGTATACGCAAGGTTGATGCGTGCGCTTTCAACGCCCGCTTTTGCGGCGACAACGCTGGCATCTGCCTGCTGGGCCGTGGCCACGGCCTGGTCATACTCTTGTTTGCTGACATACTGTGTTCCCACCAGCGGGAGATAACGTTTCACCGTCAGGTGTGCAATATTGGCCGCCGCCTGCGCCTTTGCCAGCTCGCCTTTCGCGCTGTCGTAAGCCGCCTGATAGGTCGCAGGATCAATTTGATAAAGTGAGTCCCCAGCTTTTACATCGCTACCTTCCGTGAAGTTGCGACGGAGAATGATACCGCTAACCTGTGGACGAACCTCCGCAACGCGGAACGCATCTGTTCTGCCCGGGAGTTCAGTTGTGACGGCCAGCGGCGCACTTTTCACGATATGGACGCTGACCTGAGGCGCCTGTGCATGTTGTTGTTGATTTTCCTGGCCATCGCATCCAGTGAGCAGTACAGCGCAGACAATGAAACCGGCTAAGGGTAAACGTCTGAAATGATTCGTCATGACTGTTCCTTTAAATACCCATTAACCGATGTTTGCCGTAGATCGGTAGTGGGGCAGAGGGAAAAAATAAAATGTAGCTGCGTATAATAATGAGGGTATTTAATGTTTTTTAATTTATAAGTGCGAATGACGAGGCCTGAGAGGAAAATCAGAATCAGTCCCGTAGAAAATACGGCTATACTTCTGCCCGCTAAATCAGGCTAATAGAGCTTAACCGGTAAATTTATTTATTTCGTGAATTTAATTCCGGGCATGTATTTAGATTGTTTATAGATTAAGTAAATTGACTTTTTTTGTGCAAAATTAAAACGGCTTTTAGTGAATACTTCCAGCCATCCGAACCTGATGTTATGTATATACCCTGCGAGTAAAGAGTAGCTGTCAATGGCGCGTAAAAAGAAAGAAGAGGCTCAACAAACCCGACAGCAGTTGATTGAGGCGGCTATCGGGCAGTTTGCGACGCGAGGCGTAGCCAGCACGACGCTGACGGATATCGCCGATGCCGCAAAGGTTACGCGTGGTGCTATCTACTGGCACTTTACCAGTAAAGCAGAGATATTTAATGCCATTTGGGAACAGCAATTACCGCTACGTGACATCATTCGCGACAGGCTTTCTCTCTCCGAAAATGATGATCCGTTGTTAATACTTCGTGAGCAATTCATTACTGCGCTTCAGTATATCGCATGCGAACCCCGTCAATGTGCGCTATTACAAATTTTGTATCATAAATGTGAATTTACTAGCGATATGATTTCAGAGGATGAAATTCGGAAACGTATTGGGTTCAATTATGATTCTTTGCGCGTTACGCTGGAAAAATGTATTTCTCGAAACATCATTTCGTCGCAGGTGAACGTTGAGCTGACCATGATAGTATTCCACGGTTTTTTTAGCGGCATCATTAAAAACTGGTTAATGAATACCGACAGTTTTAATCTTTATCAGCAGGCGCCAGCCCTGGTCGACAGTATTCTGGCGACACTCCCTCTCTTGCGCGTGTCGCCTCATAATAATTACGGCTCAGCGCCTGGCAACATTTCACCCCGTGCACAAAGCGCCTCGATGGTCTGCGCGCTGGCGGGTTTACCTAACAGGTAACCCTGTAAGGTATTACAGCCCAGCTCCGTCAAAAAGGCTTGCTGCGCTTCGGTTTCCACACCTTCGGCCACGACTTTCAGGTTGAGCGTTTTCGCGAGGGCCACAATCGCAGAGACAATGGTGGCATCCTCGCTTTCACCGCTTAACTCTTTCACAAACGCTCTGTCTATCTTCAGTTCACAGGCCGGTAAACGCTTGAGATACAGCAGGCTCGAATATCCGGTCCCAAAATCATCAATCGAGGCTTTCACCCCAGCATCCGTCAGCTCTGTCAGCACCCGCACGCTCTCATCGGGGTTGCTCATCGCCGTAGTTTCCGTGACTTCCAGGATCAACATTTCCGGCGGGACGTGATGACGCTCCAGGCAGTCGAGCACTGTTTTAACCAGCGAGGGCTGTTCGAACTGCAGCGTCGACAGGTTTACTGCCATTGACCAGTTTCGATGCCCCTGCAGATGCCATTCTCTCAGCTGGCGACAGGCTTCATTGAGCACCCAGTTACCAATAGGGATGATAAGCCCGGTTTTTTCCGCCAGCGGCAGGAAAAGATCCGGCGTCAGTAAACCCTGCTTCGGATGCTGCCAGCGCAGCAGCGCTTCAAACCCGAGGAGAGGGCCCGCGGGCGCGTGAAACTTTGGCTGATAAAGCAGGCGCAGTTCATTACGATCGACGGCCATCCACAGATCGTTCATTAACTGAAGATGGGTCTGCGCCAGAGTGTTCATGGAGGGCTGGAAAAAGTGATAGCCGTTTCGGCCCATATGCTTGGTGTGATACATCGCCGCGTCGGCGTTAAACATCAGCTCACGTTCGGTTTTGCCGTCGTGAGGGTACAGGGCGATACCAATGCTAAGCGTTACCACCAGTTCGTAGGGGTCGAGAGTGAACGGGCTATCGATCGCCCGCACCAGCGAATTTGCCAGCGAGGCCGCATCGTCCGGACCTTCTCCCTCAGCCAGCAGAACAAACTCATCGCCGCCAATGCGTGCAAGGGTAAACTGGCCCTTCAGGAGATGCAGCAGACGCTGCGTAACGGCGACCAGCAGCCTGTCACCGACATCATGGCCGTAGGCGTCATTGATGGCTTTAAAACCGTCGAGATCCATGAACATCAGGGCGAAATGGGTACCTTCACGGTCAGCTTTGCTGATGGCCTGATCGAGCCGGTCCTCCAGCAGGATACGGTTGGGCAGACGCGTCAGCGTATCGTGCAGCGCCAGCTGCGCAAGTTCCCGGTTCGCTTCTGCCAGCGACGAGGCCAGAAGGGCGGTTCGTGCCTGCAGGCGGGCATCCAGCATCGACACCAGCAGGGTGATCCCAAGAATAGAGAGCGCGACGACGCTGACCAGCACGGCCAGCCAGCTGCCGTTAATACCCTGATGGTGAACCATGGTGGACATTGGAAACTGCGCGGCCTTCATCCCGGCGTAGTGCATACCGGCGATAGCAATTCCCATCGTGATGGCGGCACCCAGGCGCATCAGCACCACCTGAGCGGCTTCGTGGCGCAGGCGGAAGGTCAGCCACAATGCTGCAAGCGAAGCGACAAGCGCAATCACGACCGAAATGGCCACCCACAGCGTGTCCCAAACGATCCCCGGCCTCACCTCCAGCGCCGCCATACCGGTGTAATGCATGGCAACAATGCCGATTCCCATCACCAGAGCGCCGGGGAGCAGGCGGCGCATGCGCAGCTGTTCACAGCTGACGAGCCATAGCGCAAACAGTGACGATCCCACGGCGATGACCATAGATAAAATCGTCAGGGTCGCGTTGTAGCTCATGCTCATGGAGAGATCCATCGCCAGCATGCCGATAAAGTGCATTGCCCATACGCCAATGCCCATCGCAACACCGCCTCCCGCCAGCCAGACGCGCGCTGCGACACCCTGACTCCCGGCGACGCGTGCAGCCATATTCAGCGCGGTGTAAGCAGCAAGGATAGCAACAGCAAAGGAGAGGGCTACTAGGATAGGGTTATATTGGCTAACCAGCATGGTCGGTTCTACTCGAGTATGACGTTACGCAGAAGAGGTTGAGAAGGGCGAGACATTATCACCGTCAGGTAACGGCTCAAAGGGATTTAAATCCCCGTTTTTAGTGGGCAATACGGGGAGGCCGATGACGGCAGGGTGTTAATCGAGTTCTGAACAGTTCACTAATTTCAGCGGATTGACGGAGTTCATATTGCGGCACTTGTCGGTTTCGGTGCTCATCAGTTCAATCCACTGCATCAGGAGGGCATCGAAAAGGAAAACGGAGATTGCAAAGACGACCAGCCACCAGTATTTACGAATCATTGTGTCATTCCGCGAGAAGAGAGCCACTGAAGTGGTGGAAATATACACGAAAAGAAGCGGTTTAAAAGCGGGATAAGCAAAGGTTTACAAAGCGTTGACGGTGAAAGAATAAGACAATAAAAAAGGCGCATCCCCATGCCAGGTAGCGCCTTTTTAAACAAGCATTTAACTGATTAGTATCAGTTCATGCCGTATTTTTTCAGTTTCTTACGCAGAGTACCACGGTTGATACCCATCATCAGCGCAGCGCGGGTCTGGTTACCGCGGGTGTATTGCATCACCATGTCCAACAGTGGCTGTTCAACTTCAGCCAGTACCAGCTCATACAGGTCATTAACATCCTGACCATTCAGTTGAGCAAAATAGTTCTTCAGTGCCTGTTTAACCGAGTCACGCAGGGGCTTTTGAGTTACCTGATCCTGAGAGTTAACGGTAGAAACGGTCAGTACGTCAGAATTTACGCGTTGTTCGAACATAGTTCTGTCAGCTCTTTATTTCATTACGCAAGATTTTCGAAGTATGCCTCCAACGCCTCCAGCTGTTCGCTGGCATCCTCAATGGCGTTGAATGTGCGCCGAAACTGGTCATCTGGAGCGTGCTCCTGGAGATACCAGGAGACGTGTTTACGCGCAATTCGGTACCCTTTTGCCTGACCGTAGTGGTCATGCAGTTCCCGAACATGCGAACAAAGCAAGCGCTTTACCTCTGCCAGAGGCAGTGGGGCAAGCAGCTCCCCAGTGTCCAGATAATGCTGGATTTCCCGGAAGATCCAGGGTCTTCCCTGAGCTGCACGTCCTATCATCAGAGCATCAGCTCCCGTATAGTCGAGTACAGCCCTGGCTTTAAGCGGGTCAGTTATGTCGCCATTCGCGATAATCGGAATGGAAACCTTCTGCTTAACTGCCCGAATGCTGTCGTATTCAGCTTCACCATTGAACAAACAGGCGCGAGTGCGTCCGTGGATGGTCAGGGCCTGAATACCACAATCTTCGGCCAGTTGGGCAATCTCTACACAGTTACGGTGTTCCGGCGACCAACCCGTGCGAATCTTCAACGTAACAGGAACGTCCACTGCGCTGACAACCGCCGTCAGGATAGCTTTCACCTGGTCGGGGTATTGCAGAAGGGCTGAACCTGCAAGCTTGCGATTCACCTTTTTGGCCGGGCAACCCATATTGATATCAATAATCTGGGCACCACTTTCCACGTTAATACGCGCGGCATCTGCCATCTCTTCAGGCACGCTTCCGGCAATTTGCACGGTGCGAATACCTGGTTCATCAATGTGCACCATCCGAAGGCGGGATTTATCGCTTTCCCAAACCTGCGGGTTAGACGACATCATCTCGGATACGGTTAAACCGGCTCCCATCTCATAGCACAGCGTCCTGAACGGCCGGTCGGTAATACCTGCCATTGGGGCTGCGATCAGGCGATTTCTAAGCTGGTGGTGTCCGATGCGCATGAGTTAAGAAATGACCATACTGTGACTGCAAGGCGGCGTATATTACGCATTTTTTGCACGAGATGAAAGGCCAAACTTTGAACAATCCACTGTTGTAGATCAAGGAATCGCCGCGCAATCTTTTCGTTTAAAATTATTCATTATTTAAATCATTGAGTTATGCGATGATGGCTATTTTATGTGCGCTTACAATTTCCCGTAACTTCTCATCATTTCTGAATAAATGCGACAGATGAGCGGGATAATCTGCTGTTTTTAACAGCAGATTTCCCCACTTCTTTGCGATCTGCGTCGCATTTTAGAACATGATCTCAGGGCAAAAAATAGACGTTATTCGAGGATAACACGACCATGGAGGGACTGTACCGGCCGGTTATTATCGTGATGCATTGTGTGGGTGAATTTCTCGAGCTGCCCGGCGGAGACCGTCAGAGGATGCTTAAGCACGATCCAGGTGACGCCTTCTGAACACGGTGGCGTTGTCAGCGAGCCGCTAAAGCGCCAGTACGTTTTATCTTCCGGCAGCAGCTTATTCAGGTTGAGCTCCTGCTTGATGGAGACGTTCAGCTCAGCCTGCTGAGGCATAACGTCCCACAGTTTATCAAGCTCACGGTTCTCTGCCCCTTTGTCGAACATGACCGCGACCACCGCCAGTTCCCCCTTCGCATTTTTATGCACAAGGTGCATCTCCATCGCGTAATGCTTGCCGTGCACGGTGTTTTCGCTCGGCGCGTGGAAGTGGAACTGCTGTAATGTCCAGGTTTGCTTATCCAGCGTGATAGTGTCGCGAGTGTCGGCCTGCTCGCTTGCCTGAATGGTATGGCCATTGTTTGTCAGCGTCACAGGGCCGTCAACATAGTGCGTTTGCAGCGGGGAGAGATGGGCGTTAGCGGTTGAATCAATATCAATGGGAGACTGGTTCATTCCACTGTTACAGGTCTTGTACGCTTCATCCAGTTCACCCCAGTGCTCCGGTGAACTTTCTCCTTTGTAGCTCCAGTGTGATGCGCATGCTGAAGCCGAGATCATGCTCAGCGCTAACAGCGCTGCCTTGCTATAAACGTGTTTCATAATATTCTTCCCGTGAATTTTTATTATCCAAATCAAAATTTATCAATATGATTTGTAGGGTTATTTTACCGGAGGCAGGCCAGGTGCGGGAGGAATATTCGAGGAGAAAAGGCGTGGTCAGAGGACCACGCCAAATACTTATTTTTTACGACCGGTAATGCGGCACCACTCTTCTTTCTCTACAACCGGGTCGAGCGCAAAGAGATCGGCGTAGGCTTCGCAAACGCTCTCCGCCTGGCTTGCCAGAATGCCGGAAAGTCCCAGCAGACCGCCCTCAACCGGCAGCACGCTGATTAATGGCGCCAGTTCACGCAGTGGGCCCGCGAGAATGTTTGCGACCACCACATCGGCTTTCATGGCTTCTGGCTGCGCTTCCGGCAGGTAGAGCTCCAGACGATCGGAGACGCCGTTACGCTCGGCATTATCGCGGCTGGCCTGAATGGCCTGCGGATCGATATCGATCCCGATGGCTTTCGCCGCGCCCAGTTTCAGAGCGGCAATCGCGAGGATCCCGGAACCGCAGCCGAAGTCGATCACCGTCTTACCTTCCAGATCGAGACCATCCAGCCACTGCAGGCACAGAGACGTGGTTGGATGGGTGCCGGTGCCAAACGCCAGGCCTGGGTCAAGCATCACGTTCACCGCGTTTTCATCGGGAACCTCGCGCCAGCTTGGGCAGATCCACAGACGTTTGCCGAACTGCATCGGATGGAAATTGTCCATCCACTCGCGTTCCCAGTCTTTGTCTTCCAGCTGTTCGATTTTATGCGCGAAGCCTGCACCCAGCAGCGGATGGTTTTCCAGAATCGCCACCACCTCTTTCATGTCGGTTTCGGCATCGAACAGGCCGATCACGTCGGTATCACCCCACAGGCGCGTTTCGCCCGGCAGCGGTTCAAAGACCGGCGTGTCGTGCGTGTCCTGAAAGGTGATGGAGACAGAGCCGGCTTCCATCAGCGCATCGCTTAGCTCTTCGGCGTTCGCGCCGGTTGTGTTCAGTTTTAGTTGGATCCACGGCATGGCAAAACTCTTTATTTATCAGTAGAAATCATAGCGGGTTGTGGGGCGGGCTGACCGAAACGGTTCCCCACCACAAACGCCAGTAAACTTAGCAGTAACGAAGGCACAATCGGATGGAAGCCCAGATACTGAATCTTAAATGTCGCAAGGATGGCATACAGCACACCGCCAACAATCATCGCGCTCAGCGCGCCTGCAGCGTTCGCGCGTTCCCAGTAAAGACCTAATACCAGCGGCCACAGGAAAACGGCTTCAAGACCGCCAAACGCCAGCAGGTTCAGCCAGATGATCATCTCCGGCGGATGCCATGCAGCTAACATCAGCAAAGCTCCTAACACCAGCGTAATGACGGCAGACATCCGCTTCAGGCGACGTTCATTTTCAACCTGCTCAGGGCGCAGGTTCAGATAGAGATCTTTAATGATCGTAGCGGAACTTTGCAGTAACTGGGCGTTAATGGTCGACATAATGGCGGCCATTGGCGCTGCGAGGAAAATTCCGGCGGCGAAGGGCGGCAGCACTTTAACCATCAGCGTCGGGATCACCAGATCCGGCACGGTAAGGTCGGGGATCACCGCGCGCCCTAACGCACCTGCCAGGTGCATACCAAACATCAGGACCGCGACCACAATCGTCCCGATGATGATGCCCTTGTGAACGGCTTTACTGTCTTTATAGGAGATACAGCGCACGGCGGTATGCGGCAGACCAATCACCCCGAAGCAGACTAACACCCAGAACGAGGTCATAAAGGTCGGCGAGAGGATATCATCCGCGCCCTGCGGTGAAATCAGTTTCGGGTCAATCGCTTCAAGGGTTTCCACCGCATGAGTGAGTCCACCCGCGGCATGAACAATCCCCACCAGCAGAACAATCGTGCCGATGAGCATGACCATTCCCTGCAGCGTATCGTTCAGCACGCTGGCGCGGAACCCGCCAAACGCGGTATAGAGCGCGATGCTTACCCCGAAGATAAGCAGGCCTGTCTCGTAAGGGATCCCGGCCGCCGTTTCCAGCAGGCGTGCCCCGCCGATAAACTGTACGGTCATCGCGCCAATAAAGGCGACCAGCAGGCTTAAGCTCGCCAGCCACACCAGTAAGCGGCTCTGGTAACGGGCAAACAGCATGTCGTTGAGCGTGACGGCATTATAGCGGCGCGCCAGAATGGCAAATTTCTTACCAAGAATACCGAGGGAGAGCCAGACGGCAGGCAGCTGGATCATCGCCAGCAGTACCCAGCCTAACCCGTACTTGTAGGCCGCACCGGGGCCGCCAATAAACGAGCTGGCGCTGATATAGGTCGCGGTCAGCGTCATTGCCAGCACAACGCCGCCCATCGAACGGCTGCCGAGGAAATACTCGTTCAGAAAAGCACCGGTCGTTCTTTTGCGCATGGCGTAAATGGATAAACCAAACACGACCAGCAGGTATGCGACAAGCGGCAGAATGACTTCAAGCTGCATCATCGTCCTCCAGCGGAATATCGCGATAGATGAATTTCACCATTGCCCAGCACAGCAGAATAAACACTAGCGGTACCAGCAGGCAGGCCATTTCGAACCAGTGCGGCAGGCCGGTGATGCCAATAGCGGAGTCAGGTAAGTAAGCAGTTACTAACCATGCGGCAAGATAGAGAAGGGTCAGCCACAGCGCCCAGCGCGCTTCTTTATGGGCCTGAACAAAACGTTTGTCCATTTTTTGTCCCTTGTGGATGCAGAAAGCGGGGATTGTACATGATGGGGCTTGGCGATCCCCAGAAATAAAAAAAGGCCGGATAATCCGGCCTTTTAGCAACACAGCTCTCTTACTTCTCGTTCAGGCCGAGTTTTTTCTCCAGGTAGTGGATATTCGTTCCACCATTCTGGAAGTGCTCGTCGCTCATGATACGCATCTGCAGATCAACGTTGGTTTTAATACCGTCGATGATCAGCTCCTGCAGGGCGTTCTTCATGCGGGCAATCGCCACGTCACGGTTTTCGCCGTAGCAGATCAGCTTACCGATCATTGAGTCATAGTACGGCGGTACGGTGTAGCCGGCGTAGATATGAGATTCCCAACGCACACCAAAGCCACCCGGCGCGTGGAAACGCGTGATTTTACCCGGGCTTGGCAGGAAGGTGTTCGGGTCTTCGGCGTTGATACGGCACTCTACCGCATGGCCTTTCACCACAACTTCTTCCTGCTTGATGGACAGAGGCTGACCGGCTGCGATACGCAGCTGCTCTTTGATCAGGTCAACGCCGGTGATCATTTCGGTAACCGGGTGTTCAACCTGAATACGGGTGTTCATCTCAATGAAGTAGAACTCGCCGTTTTCGAACAGGAACTCAAAGGTACCCGCCCCGCGATAGCCGATATCAACGCACGCTTTGGCGCAACGCTCGCCGATGTAGCGACGCAGTTCCGGGGTAATGCCCGGCGCTGGCGCTTCTTCGACCACTTTCTGGTGACGACGCTGCATGGAGCAGTCACGTTCTGCCAGATAGATCGCGTTACCCTGACCGTCAGCCAGCACCTGAATTTCGATGTGGCGTGGGTTTTCCAGGTATTTTTCCATGTACACCATGTCATTGCTGAAAGCCGCTTTCGCTTCCGCTTTGGTCATGGAGATGGACTGCGCCAGTTCAGCATCGCTGCGCACAACGCGCATACCGCGACCGCCGCCGCCGCCGGACGCCTTGATGATAACCGGGTAGCCAATGCGTTTAGCATGAGCACGGTTAGCATCCATGTCGTCGGTCAGAGGGCCGTCAGAGCCTGGCACGGTTGGAACACCGGCTTTTTTCATTGCGGTGATTGCAGACACTTTGTCGCCCATCAGGCGAATGGTGTCGGCTTTCGGACCGATGAAGATAAAGCCAGAGCGTTCAACCTGCTCAGCAAAGTTGGCGTTCTCAGAGAGGAAGCCGTAACCCGGATGAATTGCCACCGCGCCGGTGATTTCAGCGGCGCTGATGATAGCCGGGATGTTCAGATAGCTTTTTACGGACGGAGCCGGGCCAATACAGACCGTCTCATCCGCCAGCAATACGTGTTTTAAATCGCGATCCGCGCTTGAGTGCACGGCCACGGTCTTGATGCCCAGTTCTTTACAGGCACGAAGAATACGCAGTGCAATCTCGCCACGGTTGGCGATAACAATTTTATCCAGCATGTTCGCCTCGTTACTCGATGACGACCAGCGGCTCGTCAAATTCAACCGGCTGACCACTTTCGACCAGAATCGCTTTCACAGTACCTGACTTGTCAGCTTCGATCTGGTTCATCATTTTCATCGCTTCAACGATGCACAGGGTATCGCCTACGTTGACTTTCTGACCCACTTCGATGAACGCCTTCGCGTCCGGGCTCGGGGTGCGGTAGAAAGTACCAACCATTGGGGAACGTACGATGTGACCACTGATTTCTGCTGCAGCGGCAGGTGCGGCTTCAGCTGCTGCTGGCGCAACGGCTGCGGAAAGCGCAGGCTGCTGCACTGGCGCAGCGTAAGCTTGCTGCATTACCGGGAAGCTAGCGGCTGGGGCTGCACGGCTGATGCGTACAGACTCTTCGCCTTCAGAAATTTCCAGTTCGGAGATGCCTGATTCTTCAACCAGCTCGATCAGTTTTTTAATCTTACGAATATCCATGAGTGGGTTCCGTACTCTTGTTTAGTGTGATTGTGACAAGCGTTTTACCGCTGTCTGTAAAGCGTATGAATAGCCGTCTGCGCCCAGTCCGCAGATAACGCCAGCAGCGATATCCGACAGATACGAATGGTGGCGGAACGGCTCTCGGGCGTGCACGTTACTCAGGTGGATCTCGATAAACGGGATACTCACCGCGAGCAGTGCGTCGCGGATAGCAACACTGGTGTGCGTAAACGCGGCCGGATTGATCAGGATATAGTCCACAGTGTCTTTAGCCTGATGAATACGGTCGATGATTGCGTACTCCGCGTTTGACTGAAAATGATCCAAATCCACATTCAGCGAGGCTGCTTCCGTGCTCAGACGGTTAACAATTTCGCTCAATGTCAGCGTGCCGTACTTCTCTGGCTCACGGGTGCCGAGCATGTTCAGGTTCGGTCCGTTTAAAACTAAGATGTGGAACTTATCAGTCATTATGCCGCTATCTCCTGCGATTTTCGGGTAAAAAACAAAATATACCGTCGAAGCGCAAATGTCACCTTTTCAGAGGCCTAAAACCGCTGTCAGGCGAACCAAGGTCGCACATTATAACGATTTCGTAGCATTTGGCAGCTAAATACTGGTCTTATCAGGGAAGATTATCAACCGCAATCCAAAAAAGATTTGCGGTTGAGAGGTAATCTGCGGGAAAACGCACAGTTTCGCGAACTATCGCAACCACTGGCGGAACTTCTTGTAACGCCATGCTAAAAGCGCCACGGCTGCCAGCGCGTAAAGGACCGGCTGCGGAGAGAGGATCTTCACCGACCACAGATAATGAATGGGGGCGAGGATCGCGACAAGATAGACGAAGTTGTGCAGCAACTGCCAGCGACGGCCCAGCTTTCGCTGCGCATATTGCGTGGATGTCAGCGCTAACGCCAGCAGGATCAGCCAGCTAACAATGCCCAGCATCAGGTAAGGGCGTGTTACCAGCTCGCGGCCAAGCAGTGTCAGATTGTTAATTCCCAGTTCCAGCAGGGCGTAACTGGTGAGGTGCAGGCTCGCCCAGGCAAAACACCATAGCCCCAAAAGCCGACGGGTGCGTATCAATAATGGCTGTTTAGCGTAGCGCGCCAGCGGCGAGACGAGCAAGGTGGCCAGCAAAAATTTCAGAGCCATCCGACCGGTAAAATGCTGGATATCCTTTGCCGGATCGGCGCTAAAGAGGCCCTGGCTGGCCGCCCAGAACAGCCAGATAAAAGGAAGTATCCCGGCTAAATGCAGCAGCACTTTCAGCCAGGTAATCTGCTTTGCCGTTAAACGCACTCAGAAGTTCTCCCGTAAATTGAGGCCACGGTAAAGGGACGCCACTTCATCCGCATACCCGTTAAACAGCAGCGTGGGCTGGCGCTTCACGTCCAGCGCGCCGCCGGAGCCAATAAAGCGTTCCGTCGCCTGCGACCAGCGGGGATGATCCACATGCGGGTTCACGTTGGCGAAGAAGCCGTATTCACCCGGCGCCGCCAGGTTCCATGTCGTCGGCGGACGTTCGCGGGTCAACTTAATGCTGACGATCGATTTAATCCCTTTGAAACCGTATTTCCACGGCACGGTTAAACGGATGGGGGCACCGTTCTGCGGCGGAAGCGCCTTGCCGTAAACGCCGACGGTCAGGAGGGTAAGGGGATGCATGGCTTCGTCAAGACGTAACCCTTCAACGTATGGATACTCCAGCCCGCCGCCGATGAACCGGTCTTTCTGGCCCGGCATCTCGTCCGGGGCGTAGCGCGTCTGGAAGGCGACGTATTTTGCGTTGCTGGTGGGTTCAACCATCGCCAGCAGCTTATGCAGCGGGAAGCCTACCCAGGGCACCACCATCGACCAGGCCTCTACGCAGCGCATGCGATAGATACGCTCTTCAAGCGGGAAGCGGGTGGTCAGATCGTGATGGTCCAGCGTCAGAGGTTTTGCCACTTCACCGTCGATTTTCAGCGTCCACGGATCGGTTTTCATGCTGCCGGCATTGGCGGCAGGATCGGCTTTATCCAGACCAAATTCGTAGAAGTTGTTGTAGCCGGTGACTTTATCTTCCGGCGTGAGCGCCAGCGTGTTTTGCCATTCGGCGGGTTTGGTAAAGGTAAGCGGGGCACCGGAAGGCGCCTTAGGGCGATCGTTGCCTTTAAACCAGTCGAGCAGGTCGGCGTGTGCCGCTGGAGAGAGCGTCAGTGCCGTGGCGCTGATGCCAAGCATTTTCAGGATCTGGCGGCGCTGTAACATAAAGACAGATTCAGACGTTACGTCGGCTTCCGTCAGTTTTCGGTTTTTCATGGCATCCTCCGTCATGCGTTTTTCTAAGCATGACGGAGGAGAAGCGTTAGCGCGAATATGTCACGAAAATTTGAAGATTAGGCGATTTTCACCAGCGCGCGGCCGTGGAACTGGTTATCCATGATCTTACTGGCATATTCAGGTGCCTGGCTGAGCGTAATTTCGGTAGCGCTCTGGGTATAGAACGATTCCGGCAAATCGCGCACCAGACGCTCCCATGCCTCTGCACGGCGAGCCGCAGGCGTCATCACGGAATCCACACCCTGCAGGCGGACGTTACGCAGAATAAATGGCATGACGGTCGTTGGCAGGGCAAATCCGCCCGCCAGGCCGCAGGCTGCCACGCAGCCGCCGTAGTTCATCTGCGCCAGGACTTTTGCAAGCACCTTGTCACCGACGGTATCCACCGCACCTGCCCAGACCTGTTTTTCCAGCGGGCGGGTCTCGGCAAACTCATCGCGGCCAAGAATGCGGCTGGCGCCGAGCTGGCGCAGATAATCATGCGTGCTTTCACGGCCGGAAACCGCCGCAACCTGATAACCCAGCTTGTGCAGCAGCGTGACCGCCGTGCTGCCCACGCCACCGCTGGCCCCGGTCACAACAATTTCACCCGACTCGGGGCGAACACCCGCCTCTTCCAGCGCCATCACGCACAGCATGGCGGTAAAGCCTGCGGTACCAACGATCATCGCTTTGCGGCCATCTATGCCTTTCGGCATAGGCACCAGCCAGTCGCCCTTCACACGCGCCTGCGTTGCCAGCCCGCCCCAGTGATTTTCGCCCACGCCCCAGCCGGTGAGCAGCACCTGCTGGCCCGCATGAAAACGGGGATCTTCGCTGCTATGAACCCGGCCAGCAAAATCAATACCCGGCACCATAGGGAAATTTCGGATGATTTTACCCTTGCCGGTGATCGCCAGCGCATCTTTATAATTTAAACTGGACCAGTCGATGTCGACGGTGACGTCGCCTTCCGGCAGGCGAGTCTCTTCTACGGCCTGTACTGAGGCAAGCGTTTTGCCGTCCTGCTGTTCTAAGATTAAAGCCTGCATACGGGGTCCTCACGGCTCAGATGATTGGAAAAGAGTTCCTGAAGACTATACTCGCTCAGGGTAAAGCAATGCCGATTTAACGCAATAAATTGCCAGATACGCCAGGTTTGGTAGTATGCCGCATTTGAAATGCAAGTTAGCGCTTACTCGCTACCCCATCAACCCACGGAGTAATCTCAAGGATGCGATTAACGACGAAGTTCTCGGCTTTTATCACCCTGCTGACGGGGCTTACCATCTTTGTCACGCTTCTTGGTTGCTCTCTGAGCTTTTATAACGCCATTCAGGACAAACTGGTCAACCGGGTGCAGTCCGTTGCGTCGGTCATTGATACGCGTCTGCTGACCACTCCACTTCCTGAGCTATCCCGGGAGCTGGATGAGTTGATGGTGCCGGTTGATATTATTCAGGTCGACATCCAGCAGGGAAAGCATCCGGTTTTAAGCCATGAACGACAGGACAGCTATCGACCTGCGGGCGTGGTGAGCCAGTATCGGGAAGTAACGGTGCACTCCCTCAAAAATCCGGGGATGACCATACACATGGTCTACCTCGATCCGATGGCCAGCTATTTCCGTTCTATGATGACCACCGCGCCGCTTACTGTTGCCGTCGCCTTCATTATTTTGCTGATTTTTCTCGCGGTCCGCTGGCTGCGCCGCCAGCTTTCAGGCCAGGAACTGCTGGAGATCCGCTCCGTGCGTATCCTGAACGGTGAACGCGGCCCGCAGGTTCGCGGCTCGGTCCATGAATGGCCCTCACGCGCCAGCAGCGCGCTGGATACGCTGCTCTCAGAGATCCAGTTTGCCAGCGACCAGCGCAGCCGAATGGATACGCTGATCCGCTCTTATGCCGCGCAGGATAATAAAACCGGCCTTAACAACCGCCTTTTCTTTGACAATCAACTCGCCACGCTGCTCGACGACCCGGAAAAAGTGGGTACGCACGGGGTGGTGATGATGATTCGCCTGCCCGATTTCGATCTGCTGCGCGACACATGGGGGCAGCGGGCGGCGGAAGAAAATCTCTTTACGCTGATCAACCTGCTCTCCACCTTTATTATGCGCTATCCGGGGGCGCTGCTGGCCCGCTACCACCGCAGCGACTTTGCCGTATTGCTGCCGCATCGCACGTTGAAGGAATCAGAAAGCATTGCCAGCCAGCTACTTAAGGCCGTCGACGCGCTGCCGCAGAGCAAAATGCTCGACAGAGACGATATGGTCCATATGGGGATTTGCGCCTGGCGCGGCGGACAGTCGACAGAGCAGGTGATGGAGCATGCGGAAGCGGCCACCCGCAACGCGGTATTGCAAGGGGCGAACGGATGGGCGGTCTATGATGATTCGCTGCCTGAAAAAGGGCGTGGAAACGTGCGCTGGCGTACTTTGATTGAGCAAATGCTGAGTCGCGGCGGGCCGCGTATTTATCAAAAACCGGCGGTCATGAAGAACGGTTTTGTCCACCACCGGGAATTGATGTGCCGTATTTTCGACGGGACGGAAGAGGTTATTTCTGCGGAATATCTGCCGATGGTTCTGCAATTTGGGCTCTCCGAAGAGTATGACCGCCAGCAAATTACACGCTTGATTCCATTTTTATCATTCTGGCCTGAAGAGAATCTGGCGTTACAGGTTACCGTTGAGTCATTAATACGCCCGCGTTTTCAGCGCTGGCTGCGTGATACATTAATGCAATGCGAAAAATCGCAACGCAAACGCATTATTTTTGAACTTGCTGAGGCGGATGTGGGTCAACACATCAGCCGGTTGCGTCCGGTGGTCCGTTTGATCAACGCGCTCGGTGCCCGTGTCGCGGTAACGCAGGCGGGTTTAACGCTGGTCAGTACCAGCTGGATCAAGGAGCTGGATGTTGAGCTATTAAAGCTACATCCGGGGCTGGTAAGGAATATTGAGAAGCGCACGGAAAACCAGCTGCTGGTTCAGAGTCTGGTTGAAGCGTGTAAGGGAACGCGAACACAGGTATTTGCCGCAGGCGTGCGCTCCAGAGGCGAATGGCAGATGTTAACAGAGCGCGGAGTGACGGGCGGTCAGGGCGATTTTTTTGCCGCCTCTCAGCCGCTTGACACCAACGTGAAAAAATATTTGCAAAGATACTCTGTTTGACCTGCCGTTTACGTTGTTTTCACGTAGAATATCGCGCCTGTAGCTTTGAGTATGTCGAGCAAAAAGCCAGTGAACGACCTTTAATGAGTTACAAATATCAGTGAGGAACACGACTGTTTACTCAGCCCTGAGGGAGTCAGGGGATGAATTTGTAACAACAGGAAACGTACTGCACAAATTTTCACCGTTGCAGATGATTTTTGCGCCTTGTCGCTGCTGCGTGTGGTTGGTAAAGTAAGCGGATTTTGTTTTCCGCCCCAGCTTTCAGGATTATCCCTTAGTATGTTGAAAAAATTTCGTGGCATGTTTTCCAATGACCTGTCCATTGACCTGGGTACCGCGAATACCCTTATTTATGTAAAAGGACAAGGCATCGTATTGAATGAGCCTTCTGTTGTGGCCATTCGTCAGGATCGTGCAGGCTCGCCGAAAAGCGTGGCCGCAGTGGGTCATGACGCGAAGCAGATGCTGGGTCGTACCCCTGGCAACATCGCCGCTATTCGCCCAATGAAAGACGGCGTTATCGCTGATTTCTTCGTGACTGAAAAAATGCTTCAGCACTTCATCAAGCAGGTTCACAGCAACAGCTTCATGCGCCCAAGCCCGCGTGTTCTGGTGTGTGTGCCGGTTGGCGCAACCCAGGTAGAACGTCGCGCAATCCGTGAATCTGCCCAGGGTGCAGGCGCACGTGAAGTGTTCCTGATTGAAGAGCCAATGGCTGCGGCAATCGGTGCAGGTCTGCCAGTTTCTGAAGCCACCGGTTCTATGGTGGTGGATATCGGTGGTGGTACCACTGAAGTGGCCGTTATCTCACTGAACGGCGTGGTGTACTCCTCCTCCGTACGTATCGGTGGTGACCGCTTCGATGAAGCCATCATCAATTACGTGCGCCGTAACTACGGCTCTCTGATCGGTGAAGCCACCGCAGAGCGTATCAAACACGAAATCGGTTCTGCGTATCCGGGCGATGAAGTGCGTGAGATCGAAGTGCGTGGCCGTAACCTGGCGGAAGGTGTTCCACGCGGCTTTACCCTGAACTCCAACGAAATTCTGGAAGCACTGCAGGAACCACTGACGGGCATCGTGAGCGCGGTAATGGTTGCGCTGGAACAGTGCCCACCAGAGCTGGCGTCTGACATCTCCGAGCGCGGTATGGTTCTGACCGGTGGTGGTGCGCTGCTGCGTAACCTCGACCGCCTGTTGATGGAAGAGACAGGTATTCCTGTCGTAGTTGCAGAAGATCCACTGACTTGCGTCGCCCGCGGTGGTGGCAAGGCGCTGGAAATGATCGACATGCACGGCGGCGACTTGTTCAGCGAAGAGTAGTCATGGTGAAAGGGTAGCGAATCGCTACCCTTTCTCTCTGACACGAGAATACGCATAGCCTATGAAGCCAATTTTTAGCCGTGGCCCATCGCTACAGTTTCGCCTCATTCTGGCGGTTCTGGTTGCGCTTGGCGTCATTATTGCCGATAGCCGCCTCGGTACGTTCAGCCAGATCCGAACGTACATGGATACCGCCGTCAGTCCTTTCTACTTTATATCAAATGGTCCCCGTGAACTGCTCGACTCCGTTTCTCAAACGCTGTCTTCACGAGACCAGCTCGAACTTGAAAACCGGGCATTACGCCAGGAATTGCTGCTGAAAAACAGCGAACTGCTGATGCTGGGGCAATACAAGCAGGAAAACGCGCGTCTGCGTGAACTGCTCGGCTCGCCGCTGCGTCAGGACGAGCAGAAGATGGTTACCCAGGTGATCTCCACCGTGAACGACCCTTACAGCGATCAGGTTGTGATCGACAAAGGGAGCGTGAACGGGGTGTATGAAGGTCAGCCCGTCATCAGTGATAAGGGCGTAGTAGGCCAGGTTGTTGCCGTCGCCAAACTGACCAGCCGCGTGCTGCTGATTTGCGACGCCACCCACGCACTGCCGATCCAGGTCCTGCGTAACGATATCCGCGTGATTGCGGCCGGTAACGGCTGCACGGACGATCTGCAGCTGGAACATCTGCCTGCTAACACGGACATCCGTGTCGGCGACGTGCTGGTGACGTCCGGTCTCGGTGGACGCTTCCCTGAAGGTTACCCGGTTGCGGTGGTCTCTTCGGTTAAGCTGGATACGCAGCGTGCATACACCGTGATTCAGGCCCGTCCAACCGCCGGTTTACAGCGTCTGCGCTACCTGCTGCTGCTCTGGGGTGCCGATCGTAACGGTGCTAACCCGATGACGCCTGAAGAGGTGCATCGCGTGGCGAACGAACGCCTGATGCAGATGATGCCGCAGGTTCTTCCGCCAGCGGACTCTATGGGGCCGCCTGCGCCCGTGCCTGCGCCGGCAACCGGGTTAACGCAGCCGCAGCCTGATGCGCCGCCACCGCCTAAACTCTCTTCGGGAGGGCAGTAGTGGCAAGCTATCGTAGCCAGGGACGCTGGGTCATCTGGCTCTCGTTTCTCATTGCACTGTTGCTGCAGATTATGCCCTGGCCGGATAACATTCTCGTTTTCCGGCCAAACTGGGTCTTGCTCATTTTACTTTACTGGATCCTTGCCCTGCCGCATCGCGTAAATGTCGGCACGGGTTTTGTGATGGGTGCCATACTGGATCTCATTAGTGGCTCTACGCTGGGCGTGCGCGCCCTGTCCATGAGCATTATTGCGTACCTCGTCGCACTGAAATTCCAGCTCTTCCGTAACCTCGCGCTCTGGCAACAGGCCCTGGTCGTGATGCTGTTGTCGCTTGCTGCGGATATCGTTGTTTTCTGGGCAGAGTTTTTAGTGATCAACGTCTCTTTCCGACCGGAAGTGTTCTGGAGTAGTGTAGTAAACGGTGTGCTCTGGCCGTGGCTATTCCTGCTGATGCGTAAGGTTCGCCAGCAGTTTGCTGTGCAATAAAAGGTTTCTATGACGTCTCTGTATCTTGCTTCCGGCTCCCCGCGCCGTCAGGAACTCCTGACGCAGTTAGGGGTCTCTTTTGAACGCATCGTGACCGGCATTGAAGAAAAACGTGCTGAGGGCGAAAGTGCTCAGCAGTACGTGTCTCGCCTGGCACGCGAGAAAGCGCAGGCGGGCGTGGCCTGTGTGCCGCGCGATCTGCCCGTGCTGGGAGCAGATACCATCGTTATCCTTAACGGTGAAGTCCTCGAGAAACCGCATGACGCCGGCCATGCGGCGCGCATGCTGCGCAAGATGTCCGGGCAAACGCACCAGGTGATGACGGCCGTCGCGCTGGCGGACAGCCAGCACGTGCTGGATTGCCTGGTGGTTACGGATGTCACGTTCAGAGTGATTACCGACGACGAGATCGCCGCTTATATTGCCAGCGGTGAACCGATGGATAAAGCAGGTGCATACGGTATTCAAGGGTTGGGTGGCTGTTTTGTCAGGAAGATTAATGGCAGCTATCACGCCGTAGTCGGCTTACCGCTGGTGGAAACGTATGAGTTGCTGAGCAATTTTAACTCACTGCGTGAGGGAAGGGATAATTATGACGGCTGAATTGTTGGTAAACGTAACGCCATCGGAAACCCGTGTGGCCTATATTGACGGTGGCATTCTTCAGGAAATTCATATTGAGCGTGAAGCGCGGCGCGGAATAGTAGGCAATATCTACAAAGGTCGTGTCAGTCGTGTACTGCCGGGTATGCAGGCGGCTTTTGTAGATATTGGACTGGATAAGGCGGCATTTTTACATGCCTCCGACATCATGCCGCACACCGAGTGCGTCGCGGGCGAAGAGCAAAAGCAGTTTGCCGTGCGCGACATTTCCGAGCTGGTGCGTCAGGGCCAGGACTTAATGGTGCAGGTGGTGAAAGATCCCCTTGGCACCAAAGGTGCCCGTCTGACCACCGACATTACCTTACCTTCCCGCTATCTGGTGTTTATGCCCGGCGCGTCGCACGTGGGCGTTTCGCAGCGTATTGAGAGCGAAAGCGAGCGCGAGCGGCTGAAGAAAGTGGTCAGCGCCTACTGCGATGAACAGGGCGGGTTTATTATCCGTACCGCTGCAGAAGGGATCAGCGAAGAAGACCTGGCGTCGGATGCGGCTTACCTGAAGCGCGTCTGGACCAAAGTGATGGAGCGTAAAAAACGCAACCAGACTCGCTACCAGCTGTACGGTGAGCTGGCGCTTGCGCAGCGCGTGCTGCGTGACTTTGCCGATGCCCAACTCGACCGCATTCGCGTGGACTCTCGCCTGACGTATGAAGCGCTGCTGGAGTTTACCGCTGAGTACATCCCGGAAATGCCGGGCCTGCTGGAGCATTACACCGGGCGTCAGCCGATCTTCGATCTCTATGATGTCGAAAACGAGATCCAGCGAGCGCTAGAACGCAAGGTCGAACTGAAGTCCGGCGGCTATCTGATCATCGATCAGACCGAAGCGATGACCACCGTCGATATCAACACCGGCGCGTTTGTCGGTCATCGCAATCTGGACGACACCATCTTCAACACCAACATCGAAGCCACGCAGGCGATTGCGCGTCAGCTTCGTCTGCGCAACCTCGGCGGCATTATCATCATCGACTTTATCGATATGAGTAATGAAGACCATCGTCGTCGCGTGCTGCACTCGCTGGAACAGGCGCTGAGTAAAGATCGCGTGAAGACCAGCATCAATGGCTTCTCGCAGCTCGGCCTGGTGGAAATGACCCGGAAACGGACCCGCGAAAGCGTGGAACATGTCCTGTGTAATGAGTGTCCAACCTGCCATGGACGCGGAACGGTAAAGACGGTTGAGACCGTCTGCTACGAGATCATGCGTGAAATTGTCCGTGTCCATCATGCCTACGACTCAGACCGTTTTCTGGTCTATGCTTCCCCTGCGGTGGCTGAAGCCCTGAAAGGCGAAGAGTCGCACGCGCTGGCGGAAGTGGAAATCTTTGTCGGCAAACAGGTAAAAGTACAAATTGAACCGCTCTATAACCAGGAGCAGTTTGACGTCGTAATGATGTAAAACGCAGTACGCTGCGTGACGAAAGCTGACAAGGAGAGATGCGTGAGGCGATTGCCGGGGATTTTAGTGCTTACAGGGGCAACGCTGGTCGTGATTGTCGCGTTGCTCGTGAGCGGGCTACGCCTCGTTTTACCGCATCTGGACAGCTGGCGTCCGCAGCTGCTGGCGAAAATCGAATCCACCACCGGCGTGCCGGTCGACGTAAGCCTGGTTAGCGCCAGCTGGCAGAATTTTGGCCCGACGCTGGATGTCCGTGACATCAACGCCAGCCTGAAAGATGGCGGTCATCTCAAAATCAAACGCGTAACCCTGGCGCTGGACGTCTGGCAAAGCCTGCTGCATCTGCGCTGGCAGTTTCGCGATCTCACCTTTTATCAACTCCAGTTGCTGACCAATACGCCGCTGACGGGCGGTGATAACAATCAGGGCCTGGAAGCCAACCGCTTCAGCGATCTCTTCCTCCGCCAGTTCGATCATTTCGATCTGCGCGACAGCGAAGTGAGCTTTATTACCCTTTCTGGCCAGCGCGCCGAACTGGCGATCCCGCAGCTGACCTGGCTTAACGGCAAGGATCGACACCGCGCCGAGGGGCAGGTCAATCTTTCCAGCCTGAACGGCCAGCACGGCGTCATGCAGGTGCGTATGGACTTGCGTGACGATGACGGCCTGTTAAACAACGGCAAAGTCTGGCTGCAGGCCGACGATGTGGATGTAAAGCCCTGGCTCGGCGACTGGCTGCAGCAAAACATGCAGCTGGAAACCGCCCGTTTCAGCCTTGAGGGCTGGATGACCCTGACGAAAGGGAAATTTGCCAGCGGCGATATCTGGCTGAAGCAAGGGGGCGCGAGCTGGAAGGGTGAAAGACAGCAGCATCAGCTTTCCGTTGATAACCTCACCGCGCACGTGACGCAGGAAAAAGAGGGCTGGCAGTTCGCCATCCCGGATACGCGCATCACGATGGACGGCAAGCCGTGGCCGCGCGGTGCGCTGACGCTGGCCTGGATGCCGGAGCAGGACGTGGGCGGCGCGGCGAGTAAACGCAGCGATGAGCTGCGCATCCGCGCCAGTAACCTTGATTTGGCGGCCATTGAAGGCCTGCGCTCCATGGCGGCAAAGCTCTCTCCGGACCTGGGCGAGATCTGGCTGGCAACGCAGCCGAGCGGAAAAATTGATTCTCTGGCGCTGGATATCCCGCTTCAGGCGACGGAAAAAACCCGTTTCCAGGCAACATGGAAAGATCTTGCCTGGAAGCAGTGGAAGATGCTGCCGGGCGCGGAGCATTTCAGCGGCAAGCTGGAAGGCAGCGTGGAGAACGGCAGGCTCACGGCCGATATACACAACGCTAAAATGCCTTACGAGACGGTCTTCCGCGCGCCGCTGGAAATTGAGCAGGGCAGCGCGGTGCTTAACTGGCTCCGTAACGATAAGGGCTTCCAGCTTGATGGTTGCCATATCGACGTCAAAGCCAAAGCGGTACACGCGCGGGGTGACTTCCGCTATTTACAGCCGCAGGGTGACGAACCGTGGCTGGGCATTCTGGCCGGGATCAGTACCGATGACGGTTCTCAGGCCTGGCGCTATTTCCCGGAAAATCTGATGGGTAAAGCGCTGGTCGACTATCTGAGCGGCGCAATTCAGGGCGGTCAGGCGGAAAACGCCACGCTGGTCTACGGCGGTAACCCGCATCTTTTCCCGTACAAACATAATGAGGGGCAGTTCCAGGTGCTGGTGCCGCTGCACGACGCCACCTTCGCGTTCCAGCCGGGCTGGCCCGCGCTGAAAAACCTGGATATCGAGCTTAACTTCCTCAACGACGGATTATGGATGAAGGCGGACAGCGTTGCGCTGGGAGGCGTAACGGCCAGCAACCTGACGGCCAACATCCCGGACTACTCAAAAGAGAAGCTGCTGATTGATGCCGACATCAACGGCCCGGGGAAAGCGGTGGGGCCGTACTTTGAGGAGACGCCACTCAAAGAGTCGCTGGCGGCGACCCTTCAGCAGCTCCAGCTCGATGGCGATGTGAATGCTCGCTTACATCTGGATATCCCACTGGACGGTGAAATGACCACCGCCAAAGGTGACGTCCGTCTGAAGAACAACAGCCTGTACATTAAACCGCTTGATAGCACCCTGAAAGACCTCAGCGGACAGTTCAGCTTTGTGAACGGTAATTTGAAAAGCGAACCGCTGACCGCCAGCTGGTTTAATCAGCCGGTGAATATCGACTTCTCAACAGCCGAGGGGCAAAAGGCTTATCAGGTGGCCGTTAATCTGGACGGCAACTGGCAGCCGTCGCGTATGGACGTCCTGCCGAAGCCGATTGAGGCGTCAGTAGCGGGCGCGGTCGCCTGGCAGGGCAAAGTGGCAATCGACCTGCCTTATCACGCGGGTGCACACTATAAGGTCGACATTACGGGTGACCTGAAGAATCTTCAAAGCCAGCTGCCTGCGCCGCTGGATAAACAGGCCGGACAGCCGCTGCCGGTGAAGCTTAACGTGGATGGCAATCTGGACAGCTTCGCGCTGACCGGAAGCGCGGGCGGAACAAACCACTTTAACAGCCGCTGGCTGCTTAACCGCAAGCTTACCCTCGACAAAGCCATCTGGACGACGGACAGCAAAACCACGCCGCCGTTGCCTGAGCATGCGGGCGTTGAGCTGAATCTCCCGCCGATGGACGGCGCGGAGTGGCTGGCGCTGTTCCAGAAAGGCGTTGGGCAAAACGTTGATGAGGCCGCCCAGTTCCCGCAGACCATTACCGTACGCACGCCGTCGCTGATGCTGGGCGGACAGCAGTGGAACAATCTGAGCATTGTCTCCCAGCCAACCGCTAACGGCTCAAAAGTGGAGGCGCAGGGCCGGGAGATCAACGGCACGCTGACCATGCGCAATAACGCGCCGTGGCAGGCAGCGATCCGCTATCTCTACTACAACCCGGCTGCTGCGAGTAAAGATAAACCGGCGAATACATCGCCGCTGAGTAATACTACCCGCGTCGATTTTAGCGGCTGGCCCGATCTGCAGCTGCGCTGCGCGGAGTGCTGGCTGTGGGGGCAAAAATATGGCCGTATCGACGGTGATTTTGCCATCCAGGGGAATACGCTCAAGCTCTCCGGCGGATTGATCGACACCGGCTTTGGCCGCATGACGGCGGGTGGAGAGTGGGTGAATAACCCGGGCGAGCAGCGCACGTCTCTGAAGGGTGACATTAAAGGCAACAAGCTGGATGCGGCAGCCAACTTCTTTGGCATCAGCACGCCGCTGCGCGGCTCCTCGTTTAACGTTAATTACGATCTTCACTGGCGTGCCGCGCCGTGGACACCGGACGAAGCGTCACTGAACGGTATTCTGAAAACACACTTTGGCAAAGGTGAAATCGCCGACGTGAGCACGGGGCGTGCCGGGCAGATCCTGCGCCTGCTGAGTTTTGATGCGCTGCTTCGCAAGCTGCGCTTCGATTTCAGCGACACCTTCAGCGAAGGTTTCTATTACGATTCCATCCGCAGTACGGCGTGGATCAAGGACGGCGTTCTGCACACGGACGACACGCTGGTGGATGGGCTGGAAGCGGACATCGCCATGAAAGGCTCGGTCAACCTCGTGCGTCGCGAGCTGGATATGGAAGCCGTGGTGGCGCCGGAAATTTCCGCCAGCGTGGGCGTGGCGGCGGCCTTTGTGGTTAACCCGATTGTCGGTGCGGCGGTGTTTGCCGCCAGTAAAGTGCTGGGGCCGCTGTGGAGCAAGGTCTCCATCCTGCGCTACCGCATTACCGGTCCGGTGGATAAACCGCAGATTAACGAGGTGCTGCGCCAGCCGCGCAAAGATGCACAGCAATGATTTGACGTGGGCTGGTAATTGCCTCACTCTCAATAAATACGATCTTTATACCGCCACGGGCGGCAACGAACGAGTAGCAATACGATGAGTCTGAACCTGGTAAGTGAACATTTGCTCGCAGCGAACGGCCTGAGCCATCAGGACCTGTTCTCCATTCTTGGTCAACTGACCGAACGCCGTCTCGACTACGGCGATCTCTATTTCCAGTCGAGCTATCACGAATCCTGGGTTTTAGAAGACAGCATCATCAAAGATGGCTCATATAACATTGACCAGGGCGTCGGCGTGCGCGCCATCAGCGGCGAAAAAACCGGTTTTGCCTATGCCGACCAGATTAGCCTGGCCGCGCTTGAGCAGAGCGCTCAGGCCGCGCGTACCATTGTGCGCGATGCCGGCGACGGTCGCGTGAAAACCCTGGGTGAAGTGCAGCACTCCGCGCTTTATACCAGCATTGACCCGCTGCAGAGCATGAGCCGCGAAGAGAAGCTGGACATCCTGCGCCGCGTGGACAAAGTGGCCCGCGCGGCCGACAAACGTGTTCAGGAAGTCTCCGCCAGCCTGAGCGGTGTGTATGAACTGATTCTGGTGGCGGCAACGGACGGTACTCTGGCGGCCGATGTGCGTCCGCTGGTGCGTCTCTCCATCAGCGTGCAGGTCGATGACAACGGCAAACGCGAGCGCGGCTCAAGCGGCGGCGGCGGTCGTTTCGGCTATGACTGGTTCCTGGGTGATGTTGACGGCGAAGCGCGCGCTGACGCGTGGGCTAAAGAAGCCGTGCGCATGGCGCTGGTGAATCTTAATGCTGTTGCGGCGCCGGCCGGGACGTTCCCGGTGGTGCTGGGCGCAGGCTGGCCGGGCGTGCTGCTGCACGAAGCGGTGGGCCACGGTCTGGAAGGCGATTTTAACCGTCGTGGGACGTCCGTGTTCAGCGGCCAGATCGGACAGCTCGTCTCCTCTGAGCTTTGCACCGTAGTGGATGATGGCACCATGCTTGACCGCCGCGGCTCGATTTCTATCGACGATGAAGGTACGCCAGGCCAGTACAATGTGCTGATCGAAAACGGCGTGCTGAAAGGCTACATGCAGGACAAACTCAACGCGCGCCTGATGGGCGTAGCGCCAACGGGTAACGGCCGCCGTGAATCTTACGCGCACCTGCCGATGCCACGCATGACCAACACCTATATGCTGCCGGGCAAATCCACGCCGCAGGAGATTATCGAATCCGTGGATTACGGTATCTTTGCGCCAAACTTTGGCGGCGGTCAGGTGGATATCACCTCCGGTAAGTTTGTCTTCTCGACTTCAGAAGCGTACCTGATTGAGAAGGGCAAAGTGACCAAAGCGGTGAAGGGCGCGACGCTGATTGGCTCCGGCATTGAAGCGATGCAGCAGATTTCCATGGTCGGTAACGATCTGAAGCTGGATAACGGCGTGGGTGTTTGCGGTAAAGAAGGCCAGAGCCTGCCGGTTGGCGTGGGTCAGCCAACGCTGAAAGTGGATAATCTGACGGTGGGCGGCACGGCCTGACCTGAGCAAACATAAAAAATGGCGCTACAGATGTAGCGCCATTTTTTTAACGTAAGTTACCCAGCGGGATCTCCGGATCCGGCTCGTGAGTAATGCGGTTACGCAAGTCACGTCGAATGATTTCGATCGACCAGAACCAGACCAGATGACCCACGATCTCTGACACGTGTTCATACCAGGGCAGATCAAACAGCGGTGGCGTCAGCCCCATCAGCGGGAAGGAGAGCATGTGAACAAAAAGCTGTGCCAATGCACCCGCCAGCAAACCCTGCCAGAGTTTAATTTTCGGGAAGACTTCAGCAACGACACAATACCCAACCGCGAAGACGATTGAGAAAATAATATGCGTTACGCCGACCCAGTTAAATATATGTCCGGCAAAGGTATAAACTGCTGCGTTAGGATCAACTACGCCCAGCCAGTCGCGTAAAAAAACATAGGGTGGATTTAAAAAATTGCGGGAGCAATCTATTTGGCCTGCGGCTCTTATTAATTGCTCAGGGCCGCATGCGCCGGTAAATAAATCGGTGGGACTGCGTGGCGGGAGTGGTACCTCGGCTCCCCATTTGACAAACGCGGAGACAATTCCTGCAATTAAGCCAATGAACGCGGCGAGTCCGTAGCGCCTGCGTGACGGCGGTGTTTGTTCAAATAGATTCATTTCGTTTCCTTGTTTAACGTCATCCTGCGAAATACATTTTATTATTCAAATCAGCAACAAAATAATAACAGTCTGAATGCCAGACTGTTTATAAGGTAAAGGGCAGGCGGCGGCAGTGTCAATTCGCTATTCCTGATAGAAGCTAAAGAATATTCCTGGATGAAGGCCGGCTTCATCCTGAAATATTAATGGCGCGGATATTTCAGAAATTAATTACTTATTCCTTTCTTCTTCCGCGCATTCCCTGAAACAGCTCTGCTACGTCGACAAAATAGTCGGTCAGATAGTTAATACACACCTGTACTTTGAGGGGCAGCTTGTCCTTCTCGGTATACAGAGCGTAGACCGGGCGTGGATCGGACTGATAGCGCGGGAAGAGGATCTCCAGCACGCCGCTGTTGATCTCATTGATCACCCACATCAGCGGCACGTAGGCGATCCCGGCGCCGGCCACCAGCCAGCGCGAAATGGTCATCGGATCGTTGGTGACGAACCGGCCTTCCGGGAGCAGCCTGGTGGAGATCCCTTCCGGAGCAATCAGTTCAAATTCATTATCGGGGCGGACGCTGTACTCCAGCCAGGAGTGGTTAGCGAGATCGGCAGGTTTCTCCGGCACACCGTACTGCGCCAGATAGCTCTTCGAGGCACAGACCACCATCGGCATGCTCCCGAGGCGACGCGAGAACAGGCTGGAGTCCTGCAACGCGCCAACGCGGATCACCACGTCTAAACCATCGGCGATCAGGTCTGGGGCAGGGATGCCCGTCACCAGATTGACGGTAAGCCCAGGGTACTCTTTCAGCATGTCCGCCGTCATGGCAGCGAGAACATTTTGTGCCATAGTTGAAGAACACCCTATACGCAGCGTGCCGATGGGCGTGTTGTTAAAGGCATAGAGTTGTTCGTGAACATCCTGCACTTCATGCAGCATGCGGCGACAGCCCTGATAGTAAATTTTACCGGCTTCCGTCAACCCGATGCTGCGGGTGCTGCGGTTGAGCAGCTTAACCTGAAGCTCATCTTCCAGTTTGGACACCGTCTGGCTGATGGATGAGACGCTCATCTGAAGCTGGCGCGCAGCGGCGGTAAATGAGCCGAGTTCAACCACTTTGGCGAAGACGGACATGCGTTTTAAACGTTCCATTGTTCACTCTGGCTTAAAAGTGATTTAGATCACATATGATAGATAACAGCATAACAGTTACGTTAATATATTATTAATTACATAACGGCTGCGCCATTCTCGCCCTGCGTTTCTAGCTCTCCTGCGATGGCGTGCGCTAAAAAATTCTGAAGCCTGCACTCTCTCTTATCAAGGTCAACATGAGTCTGTTTCCCGTTATCGTGGTGTTCGGTCTGTCGTTCCCACCGATATTTTTCGAGCTTCTTTTATCACTGGCGATCTTCTGGCTGGTGCGCAAGGTGCTGGTCCCGACTGGGATCTACGATTTCGTCTGGCACCCTGCATTGTTCAATACCGCGCTGTATTGCTGCCTGTTTTACCTGATATCGCGCATGTTTGTCTGAGGTTGATGTGAAAACGCTAACAAGAAAAATCTCCCGCACCGCCATTACCATGGCGCTGGTTATCCTCGCGTTCATCGCTATTTTTCGCGCCTGGGTTTATTACACCGAATCACCGTGGACGCGTGACGCGCGCTTTAGCGCCGATGTGGTGGCAATTGCCCCCGACGTGGCCGGCCTTATCACGGCGGTTAACGTTCACGATAACCAACTGGTGAAGAAAGATCAGGTCCTGTTCACCATCGACCAGCCTCGTTACCAGAAGGCGCTGGAGGAAGCAGAAGCAGACGTGGCCTATTACCAGGCGCTGGCCGCAGAGAAACGCCGAGAGGCAGGCCGTCGTAACCAGCTGGGCGTTCAGGCCATGTCCCGCGAAGAGATTGACCAGTCCAACAACGTGCTGCAAACCGTGCTGCACCAGTTAGCGAAAGCGCAGGCAACGCGCGATCTGGCGAAGCTCGACCTGGAGCGTACCGTGATCCGCGCGCCGGCCGATGGCTGGGTGACCAACCTGAACGTCTATGCCGGGGAGTTTATCACCCGTGGCTCAACCGCCGTGGCGCTGGTTAAACAGAACTCCTTCTACGTGCTCGCCTATATGGAAGAGACCAAGCTGGAGGGCGTTCGTCCGGGTTATCGCGCAGAAGTCACGCCGCTTGGCAGCAACCGCGTCTTTAAAGGTACCGTCGATAGCGTTGCCGCAGGGGTAACCAACTCCAGCAGCTCTAACGATGCCAAAGGGATGGCGACGGTAGATTCTAACCTGGAGTGGGTGCGTCTGGCGCAGCGCGTGCCGGTACGTATTCATCTGGATGAGCAGCAGGGCAACCTGTGGCCAGCGGGTACCACGGCGACGGTGGTGATCACCGGAGAAAAAGATCGGGATGCCAGCCAGGACTCCCTCTTCCGTAAAATTGCCCATCGCCTGCGCGAGTTTGGTTAATCGCCATGGGTATCTTTTCCATCGCCAGTCAGCACATTCGCTTCGCCGTGAAGCTGGCGTGCGCCATCGTGCTGGCGCTGTTCGTTGGCTTCCACTTCCAGCTTGAAACCCCTCGCTGGGCGGTGCTGACCGCCGCGATTGTCGCGGCGGGCCCTGCCTTCGCCGCGGGTGGAGAACCCTACTCTGGTGCGATCCGCTATCGCGGGATGCTACGTATCATCGGGACGTTTATCGGCTGTTTCGCGGCGCTGACCATTATTATTCTGATGATCCGCACGCCGCTGCTGATGCTAATGGTGTGCTGCATCTGGGCGGGCTTCTGCACCTGGGTCTCGTCTCTGGTAAAAGTGGAGAACTCATACGCCTGGGGGCTGGCGGGCTATACCGCGCTGATCATTGTCATCACCATCCAAAGCGAACCGCTGCTCGCGCCGCAGTTTGCCGTGGAGCGCTGCAGCGAGATTGTGATTGGTATTGTCTGCGCGATCGTGGCTGACCTGCTTTTCTCCCCGCGCTCGATCAAGCAAGAGGTGGATCGCGAGCTGGACGCGCTGATCGTTGCCCAGTACCAGCTGATGCAGCTGTGCATTAAACACGGCGACAGCGAAGAGGTGGATAAAGCCTGGAGCGGGCTGGTTCGTCGTACGCAGGCGCTGGAAGGGATGCGCAGCAACCTCAATATGGAGTCGTCTCGCTGGGCGCGGGCGAATCGTCGCCTTAAAGCCCTGAATACCGTCTCCTTAACGCTGATTACCCAGGCGTGCGAAACCTATCTTATCCAGAACACCCGCCCGGAATCGGTCACCGACACGTTCCGTGAGCTGTTTGCCGAGCCGGTAGAGACCGTACAGGACGTGCATAAGCAGCTTAAGCGCATGCGCCGGGTGATTGCCTGGACCGGGGAGCGCGAGACGCCGGTGACGATCTACACCTGGGTTGGGGCCGCAACGCGCTATCTGCTGCTTAAGCGCGGCGTGATCGGTAACACCAAAATCAGCGCGGCGGAAGAAGAGGTGCTCCAGGGCGAAGTGGTGATCAAAGCGGAGTCTGCCGAGCGCCATCACGCGATGGTCAACTTCTGGCGTACCACGCTTGCCTGTATGCTCGGCACGCTGTTCTGGCTGTGGACGGGCTGGACGTCCGGCAGCGGCGCGATGGTGATGATTGCCGTCGTGACCGCACTGGCGATGCGTCTGCCTAACCCGCGCATGGTCGCCATTGATTTCCTTTACGGCACCATCGCCGCGCTGCCGATAGGCGCGCTCTATTTCCTGGTCATCATCCCGTCGACGCAGCAGAGCATGCTGCTGCTCTGTATTAGCCTGGCGGTGATGGCGTTCTTTATCGGCATTGAAGTGCAAAAGCGCCGCCTGGGATCGCTGGGGGCGCTGGCGAGTACGATTAACATCATCGTGCTGGATAACCCGATGACCTTCCACTTCAGCCAGTTCCTCGACAGCGCGCTGGGTCAGCTGGTGGGCTGCTTCCTGGCGATGATGGTGATTCTGCTGGTCCGGGATAACTCGCAGGCGCGGACGGGGCGCGTATTGCTGAACCAGTTTGTATCGGCTGCCGTGTCGTCGATGACTACCAATACCGCGCGTCGTAAAGAGAACCACCTGCCCGCGCTCTACCAGCAGCTGTTTTTACTGCTGAACAAGTTCCCGGGCGACATAGCGAAGTTCCGCCTGGCGTTAACCATGATTATCGCGCACCAGCGTCTGCGCAACGCGCCGGTGCCGATCAACGACGATCTCTCGGCCTTCCACCGTCAGCTGCGTCGTACCGCCGACCATGTGCTTTCCGCCAGCAGTGACGACAAACGCCGTCGTTACTTTACCCAACTGCTTGAAGAACTGGATATTTATCAGGAAAAACTCAAGCACTGGCAAGCGCCGCCACAGGTGACCGAGCCGGTAGGGCGGCTGGTGTTTATGCTGCATCGCTACCAGAATGCCCTCACGGATAACTGACTGAAGTAAAAAAACCGACGCCAAAAGCGCCGGTTTTTTTGTGGCTATACTTATTCCAGCACGTACTTACATTCAGGAAGGGAGGACACATGACGACTCAGGCGCTTCAGGACAACACCCTTTTTCAGACCGGCTATCTGGTCGACGGCATCTGGAAAACGCTGGACACAACGTTTGATGTGCTGAACCCCGCGACCGGTGAGGTCATCGCTAAAGTTGCGAAAGCGGGGAAAGCGCAAACCGAAGAAGCGATCGCAGCGGCCACCAAAGCCTTCCCGGCATGGCGTGCCAAAACCGCGAAAGAGCGTTCGGCGATTCTGTACCGCTGGTACGAACTGATTATTGAAAATAAAAGCTGGCTCGGGCGGTTAATGACCACCGAGCAGGGCAAGCCCCTGAAAGAGGCGGAAGGGGAAGTGGAGTATGCCGCCAGCTTTATCCAGTGGTTCGCCGAAGAGGCCAAGCGCGCGAACGGTGAAATTATTCCGCCAATCAAGCCCGGCTCGCGCATTCTGGCGACCCGTGAGCCCATCGGCGTCGTCGCGGCCATCACGCCGTGGAACTTCCCGATGGCGATGCTCACCCGCAAGCTAGGCCCGGCGCTGGCAGCCGGGTGTACCGGTGTCATCAAACCGGCCAATAACACGCCGCTCAGCGCCTTTGCGCTGCTGACGCTGGCAAAACAGGCGGGCGTGCCCGACGGTGTGCTCAACGCGGTGGCCGGAAATACCCATGAAATCAGCGATGCGATCATGGCCAGCCACGACGTGCGTAAAATCTCCTTTACCGGTTCGACCTCCGTCGGCAAAACGCTGGTGCGCAACGCCGCAGAAACCATGAAAAAAGTCTCGATGGAGCTGGGGGGAAATGCTCCGTATATCGTCTTTGAGGATGCCGACATCGAGGCTGCGGTAAAAGGCGCAATTGCCAATAAATTCCGCAATGCCGGGCAGGTCTGCGTCAGCGTGAACCGCTTCTACATTCAGGAAACCGTCTACGACAAGTTTGTGAATAAGCTCGCAGATGCGGTTAATGCCCTTAAGGTGGGGAATGGCCTTGAGGACGGCGTCGTCGTCGGGCCGCTGATTGAATCCGCCGCGGTCGACAAGGTCCGTGAGCATGTTGAAGATGCTGTCACACGAGGGGCGACCGTGCTGGCAGGCGGCAAACCCCATCCGCTGGGCGGTAATTTCTGGATGCCAACCGTGCTGGGCGACTGTCACGAAGGCATGAAGCTTGCAGAAGAAGAGACGTTTGGTCCGGTTGCGGCGTGTTTCCGCTTCACCTCGGAAGATGAAGTTATCCAGCGTGCGAATAACACGCCTTATGGGTTGGCGGCTTACTTCTACACCCAGAACCTTTCCCGGGTTTTCCGCGTTTCACAGGCCATCGAGAGCGGGATGATTGGCATTAACGAGTTCGCCGTTTCCACCGAGCTGGGGCCTTTCGGCGGAGTAAAAGAGTCCGGTCTTGGACGTGAGGGATCCGTGCTGGGGCTGGAAGAGTATCTGGAAGTTAAAACCCTGCATATCGGGGGATTATAATAGACTGGGCGGCATCTGCCGCCCGCCTGGACTGGGTGGCTGGCAATGAAAACCTATACTTTTGATTTTGACGAAATCGACAGTCAGGAAGACTTTTATCGGGAATTTATCCGGGCGTTTGATCTTGAACGGGAAAGCGTGACCAATCTGGATACGCTGTGGGACGTGGTCACCGGCAGCATGCTGCCGCTACCGCTGGAGATTGAGTTTATCCATCTGCCCGATAAGTTGCGCAGACGTTTCGGCGCGCTGATATTACTCTTCGATGAAGCGGAGGAAGAGCTTGAAGGACAGCTTCGCTTTAACGCGCGGCATTAAATGAAAAAAGCCCCTGACCACGAGGCCAGGGGCAAGTCGTATGATGAGATACGACGAGGGTTTATTTATACAGTTCAGCCGTGGCGTGCCAGTGGTCACCCTGATTCAGTTCGGTGACGCGATAGCTGCTGGCGCCTGCTTTTTCAGCTTTGGCGGCAAGTTCCTGACGAATGTCCATCGGGGAGCCGGTGACTGACGTCACGGAGACGCTGCCCATTGGCTGTAGATTTTGTGCCTGATCGGCATTCACTTGCTGTACGGCTGCGCTTGCGCCGAAAGAGAGAGCGGATGCCAGACCCAGGGTTGCGATGATCAATTTGGTTTTCATAGTCTTTACTCCTGAACAGGTTTTTTGCTCAACGGCGAGAAGGGTTGAACTGCTATTTTTATGCCTGGTGCCGTTGAGTGGAGAGTTATGTCTTCAGTGATTACTTAAACTTATTTGTACAGCTCGGCGGTAGCGTGCCAGTGGTCACCGGAACGCGCTTCGATAATGCGATAGGATGACGCACCTTTTTCTTCCGCTTTTTTGTTCAGCATCTCATGCATGTCCATTGGAGACGTGCCAACAGCGCCGACAGAAACCGTACCGATTGCCTCACGGGATTGCGCCTGGTCAGCATTAATAGCGTCAGCCGCGAAAGCACCGAAGGACAGGACAGACAGGACGCTCAGCGCCGCTACAGTAGTTTTGATTTTCATGATTCTTACCTCGTCGAATTTTTTAGTGGGGTCTTGTTTCGTGACCCTCATCACAAAATCAAGTATACACTAATAACGTAAAAAATTAATACCAGACTAATGGTTTCCCTTGTTATTACGTGTTAAACACGCTTTTTTTTATAACCTAATTGCATAATGTTGGGTGTTTTATGAGCAATTTGTGTTGGTATTTATAAGAAAATCATAGGGATAATGCTTTTTGATTTTTTGTGCGATTTGCGGGATTGTTATTCACTGGATGAATGTTAATGAGTGGTAAAAAGCACTAATCGTCAAAGCAAGGGCAGTGAAATAAAGGGGGAAATGATGCGAGATCAGAATGATCCCCGCAGCGGAGCTACGGGGAGAGCGCATTACAGTTCCTGTTCGAACAGAACCAGAATCGCTTCGTGGAGATCCTTCACGGAGAAACCGCTAGCCGGGGTGGTAAAGATGGTGTCATCACCGGCAATGGTGCCGAGGATACCCTCTGTTTTACCTAACGAGTCCAGCATGCGGGCAATCAGCTGCGCGGCACCCGGGCTTGTGTGGATGACCACAACGGCGTCGTTATAGTCGATATCCAGAACCAAATTCTTGAGCGGGCTGGAGGTGGTCGGCACGCCAAGTTCAGCCGGCAGGCAATAGACCATCTCCATCTTGGCGTTGCGGGTACGCACCGCGCCAAACTTGGTTAACATGCGGGAGACTTTCGACTGGTTGATGTTATCGAAGCCTTGTTCCTGCAGCGCCTGAACAATTTCTCCCTGAGAACTGAATTTCTCTTCTTTAAGTAGCGCCTTGAACGCTTTTACCAATTCTTCTTGCTTAGACGAGCTTCGCATAAGTCACCCGGAATATGACGAAAGAAACAACATTATTATGCATGTGGATGAATTTTTATGCAAATTATCTGCTCAACGGCAGGCTGAAATAATGTTATGAAAGGGAGTGATTTTATCAGATTTCGTTATCAGAAAACATGCCTGGGTCACGCCGCGCAAATAAGCTTAAAAGTAAATTAAATGTTATCAAAATGATGTTGTTTTGGTGGCGTGGCAGGGTGTATTGTAACCACCTCTTAATTCGTTGCCATCTGTTGTCAGATAGCTTTCTGGTGAGAGATAAAGTCGTGTGACCTCAAATTCTTTAGCTTCGAAAATTGTAATTAAAGACATGCTGATTTAAGGTCGCGGCAACGGATTTACAGATACTTAAGTTAACCATAATAAGGAGTTTAGGATGAAAGTCGCAGTCCTCGGCGCTGCTGGTGGTATCGGCCAGGCGCTTGCCCTACTACTGAAAACCCAACTGCCTTCAGGCTCAGAACTCTCCCTGTACGATATTGCTCCGGTAACCCCTGGCGTGGCGGTTGACCTGAGCCACATCCCGACCGCTGTAAAAATCAAAGGCTTCTCCGGTGAAGATGCGCGTCCTGCGCTGCAGGGTGCTGACGTGGTCCTGATTTCTGCAGGCGTGGCGCGTAAGCCAGGCATGGATCGTTCAGACCTGTTCAACGTCAACGCGGGCATCGTGAAAAACCTGGTGCAGCAGATCGCTGAAGTGTGCCCGAAAGCATGCATCGGTATCATCACTAACCCGGTGAACACCACCGTTGCTATCGCAGCCGAAGTGCTGAAGAAAGCGGGTGTGTACGACAAAAACAAACTGTTCGGCGTGACCACGCTGGATATCATCCGTTCCAACACCTTCGTTGCTGAGCTGAAAGGCAAACAGCCAACAGAAGTGGAAGTGCCGGTTATCGGCGGCCACTCTGGCGTGACTATTCTGCCTCTGCTGTCCCAGATCCCGGGCGTGAGCTTCACCGAGCAGGAAGTGGCTGACCTGACCAAACGAATCCAGAACGCGGGCACCGAAGTGGTGGAAGCGAAGGCGGGTGGCGGTTCTGCAACCCTGTCTATGGGCCAGGCGGCTGCACGTTTCGGTCTGTCACTGGTTCGCGCCCTGCAGGGCGAGAAAGGCGTTGTTGAATGTGCTTACGTTGAAGGCGACGGCGAACATGCCCGCTTCTTCTCTCAGCCGCTGCTGCTGGGCAAAAACGGTATTGAAGAGCGTAAGCCTATCGGTACGCTGAGCGCGTTTGAGCAAAACGCGATGGAAGGCATGCTGGACACGCTGAAGAAAGATATCACTCTGGGTGAAGAGTTCGTTAACAAGTAAAACGAAGTGTCTCCCGTAGGCCGGGTAAGCGTTAGCGCCACCCGGCAAAAAAACCGAAGCCAGTAAGTGCTTCGGTTTTTTTATGGGGTTAATTTGTTGCCGGGTATTCCTGAATCGTCACGTGCAGCGTCATTTTCTTATCGTTGCGCATAATTTCCACAGGGATGATCGAGCCAGGGCGAATTTCGGCTACCTGGTCCATCGTCTCCAGGGCAGAGACTGCCGGCGTGCCGTTGACCGACACGATGACATCATTAACCTGAATCCCCGCGTTAGCCGCCGGGCCACCCGGTGCCACCTCGTTGACGACGATGCCCTGAATCTGATCGATACCGCCGCCCTGAGTATGCATTGGCGCAATTTCGCGCCCGCCGATACCGATATAGCCGCGGATCACGCGTCCGTCGCGGATCAGCTTATCCATAATCTTGGTCGCCAGCTGGAACGGAATAGCAAAGCCGATCCCTTCCGGCGTCTCGCCGTCGTTGCTTTTATCGAACGAGAGGGTGTTGATGCCCATCAGTTCGCCCAGCGAGTTGACCAGCGCGCCGCCGGAGTTGCCGTGGTTGATTGACGCATCCGTCTGCAGGAAGTTCTGCCGTCCTGACGGGTTGAGGCCGATTCGACCGGTCGCGCTGATAATTCCCTGCGTGATGGTCTGGCCCAGGTTGTACGGGTTACCGATCGCCAGCACCACATCGCCGATGTGCGGCGTACGTTTACGGTTGATCGGAATGACCGGCAATCCGCCCGTGGCGTTAATCTTCAGCACGGCCAGATCGGTCAGGCTGTCTGAACCCACAAGCAACGCCTCAAACACGCGGCCATCCTGCAGGGCGACGATGATCTGGTCGGCATCGTTGATCACGTGTTTGTTCGTAATAATGTATCCGCGCTCGTCCATAATCACCCCGGAGCCAAGGGTGCGGATCTCAAGCTGGTTATGTGCTGAGCTGTTGAGGCCGCGGTTATAAACGTTAACCACGGCAGGGGCGGCACGGCGAACGGCCTGGTTATAGGTCGCCGGCGTTTCATCCGTGCTGTCGAACTGGGGGGCAGACAGCTTGTTAAACTGACGCAAAGACGGCATCGCCAGCAGCAGCAGGCCAGCGACAATCAAACCGATGACAATGGAACGTAAGAGCTTTAAAAGCATGATGCGCGTGTCGTGAAAAAAGGAACGATTTGCAGCATAACATGAGTTATCCGGACATCACACGCAGCGGTGATGTCCGGGATCGCAAATGCTTAGCGCAACAGAATGTAGATAGACTCATTGCCACGCATGACCTGCAGGGCAATGACCGCCGGTTTGCTCTCCAGCACCTTGCGCAGTTCGGCAATGGACTGCACGCGATTGCGGTTCACGCCAATGATGACATCTTCCTGATGCAATCCGGCCTGCGCGGCAGGGCTGCTCTTCTCGACGGTGTCCAGGCGAATGCCTTTCGTACCGTCTTTCAACTGCCCATCGCTTAGCGTTGCCCCTTGCAGCGCCGGGGCGATAAGCTCCGCGCTGGCAGAGGACGAGGTGCTTTTATCCAGCGTCACTTCGACGTTCAGCGGCTTACCGTCACGGATCAGGCCCAGCTTCACTTTGGCCCCCGGTTCGGTGGTGGCGATACGCGAACGCAGTTCAGCAAAGCTGCTCAGCGGCTTGTCGTTAAGGCTGACGATCACATCGCCCGATTTGATGCCTGCTTTTGCCGAGCCGGAGTTTGGCAGCACTTCACTGACAAACGCACCGCGCTGCACGTTGATATTGAACGCTTTCGCGATATCCGCGCTCATCTCCATGCCTTTAATACCCAGCAGTCCACGTTTGACTTCGCCGAACTGGATTAGCTGCTGCGCCAGCGTTTTAGCCATATTGCTCGGGATCGCAAAGCCAATCCCAATGCTGCCGCCGCCCGGAGCCAGAATTGCCGTGTTAATGCCAATCAGCTCGCCGTTAAGGTTGAGTAATGCCCCGCCGGAGTTGCCCCGGTTGATTGAGGCATCGGTCTGGATGAAGTTTTCCAGACCTTCCAGATTCAGGCCACTGCGTCCCAGCGCCGAGATTATGCCGGAGGTGGCGGTTTGACCTAAACCAAAGGGATTGCCCACGGCGACGGCAAAATCACCGACGCGCAGCTTGTCGGAATCCGCAATGGCAATCTGGGTCAGGTTGCTCGGGTTCTGCACCTGCAATAGCGCGATGTCGCTCTGATCATCGCCGCCAATCAGTTTGGCATCAAATTCACGACCATCGTTCAGCTGGACGCTGATTTTATCGGCCTGGCTGATGACATGATTATTGGTCAGGATATAGCCTTTAGCCGCATCAATGATGACGCCAGAGCCCAGGCCTTCAAAAGGCTGAGCCTGCTGGTTGGGGGACTCATCGCCAAAATATTTTTTCAGTTCTTCCGGTACGCGCTGGCTTTGAACCGCCGTGCCTTCTACCTGAACGCTCACGACCGCGGGCAACACTTTTTCCAGCATCGGCGCGAGGCTGGGAGTGGCTGCCTGTCCCGGCACCTGCGAAGGCAGCGCCGCACCGGCAGGGAAGGACGCCGAGAGAGATAACCCGACACTTAACGCTATAGCGCTCAACAGCTGGTTTTTTTTCTTCATTGATGCTGACTCTCGTATCCTGGAATGAAAGAAGAACGGCCCAAAATCATGATGATGTTATTGAATTTTATACCGCTGAACAATGAGGTGTTTGACTAAATAATAGCTGGGGACGGGAAGAAAGGACGGGCGCAAGAGATGCGCCCGTAAAATATATTTATGTTGTGCGATTAATCGCGTTTTGCGCCACCGCGCAGCAGGCCGGACGCGCCGTCAGAGTAGTCGCGTGGCATCTGAACCGGAGCCTGATCGTTACCCGCTTCTGAGTCGGCCAGACGGTTGCGGAACGGGTTAGTCTCCGCGGTCATTTCCGGCAGCAGGCTGCTGGAGCTTTTCGCCATATGCTGATACAGCTGACGGTAGTCGGTCGCCATGTTGTCCAGCAGCTCAGCGCTACGGGCAAAGTGGCTGACCAGCTCTTCGCGATACTCTTCCAGCTCTGCTTTATTCTTTTCCAGTTCGTACTGCAGTGACTGCTGCTGACGCAATTTGCGGTTACCGAAACGCATGGCCACAGCACCGATCACGATGCCGACGACTAAACCGATTAGCGCATATTCCCAGGTCATGAACTTCTCCCGTTGTCTTGTTGTTCCGTAGGGTGTTGGCTCGGCTCCTGCCTGTGCCTGATAATGCCACTATAACCGCTATTTCCGCAGAAGTGGAATCCTGACGTATCATCGCGTAGTGTAGAACGGCCTTTTTTTCATCAGTCACGCCTGCTGATGAGCATTAATTGAAGGAATAACAATAAGATTATGCAAATCCTGTCCCCTGCATCGCGATATCAACTGGCCCTGAATGAGGGTACTCATCAGCCTGATGACGTTCAACGTGAGGCGGTAAACCGTCTGGAGATGATTTATCAGGCGCTCACGGCAAAACCTGCTGAAGTAGAACAGAGTGGTGGGCTCAAAGCGGCCTTTGGCCGACTGCTCGGCAAAAAAGCGCCGCAGGCTCAGGCTCCGGTGCGCGGTTTATATATGTGGGGCGGCGTCGGTCGCGGAAAAACCTGGCTGATGGATCTGTTTTATCTCAGCCTGCCGGGGGAGCGTAAACAGCGCCTCCACTTCCATCGCTTTATGCTGCGGGTGCATGAAGAGCTGACAGCGCTGCAGGGCAAAAGCGATCCGCTGGAGATTGTGGCTGACAGGTTCAAGGCGGAAACGGACGTGCTCTGCTTCGATGAGTTTTTTGTTTCTGACATTACCGACGCCATGCTGTTAGGCGGACTGATGAAAGCGCTGTTTGCCCGCGGGATCACGCTCGTTGCCACGTCGAATATCCCGCCGGATGAACTCTATCGCAACGGCCTGCAGCGGGCGCGTTTCCTGCCAGCTATTGATGCTATCAAACAGCATTGCGACATCATGAATGTCGATGCCGGTGTCGATTATCGTCTGCGTATGTTAACGCAGGCGCACCTGTGGCTTTCGCCGTTAAACGCCGATACCGCTCGCGAGATGGATAAACTCTGGCTGGCGCTGGCGGGCGCAAAACGCGAAAACGCACCGACGCTGGAGATTAACCATCGCCCGTTACCCACCCTTGGCGTAGAAAACCAGACGCTGGCGGTCTCTTTTGCGACGCTCTGCGTGGATGCCCGCAGCCAGCATGACTATATTGCACTTTCGCGCCTGTTCCACACCGTGATGATGCTGGATGTGCCGGTGATGACGCGGCTGATGGAGAGCGAAGCGCGGCGCTTCATTGCGCTGGTGGACGAGTTTTACGAGCGCCACGTCAAGCTTGTCGTCAGCGCCGAGGTGCCTTTATATGAGATCTACCAGGGCGAGCGGCTGAAGTTTGAGTTCCAGCGCTGCCTCTCGCGCCTGCAAGAGATGCAGAGCGAAGAGTATCTCAAGCGTGAGCATATGCCCTAATCAATGCTCCTCTCTCCCACTGGGAGAGGGGCTGGGAGTGAGGGCACCAGACCGCACAAACGCGCCCCCCGAAAAACCCATTCCAAATCACATTTAAGGGTCGATCTTTGACCTCAACTTCTCTATAATCTTGCGACCCCACGTTACGAGAAGGTTTTTTTCCCGAAACTTTCTATGTGTCGGCATGTGCTATTCGAAGGGGTAGGTTTGCCGGACTTTGTCGTGTGAACCTCAACTGACTAAACGTTTGGGTGTTCACCAACGTGTAACTTATTATTTGGGTAAGCTTTTAATGAAAACTTTTACAGCTAAACCAGAAACCGTACAGCGCGACTGGTATGTTGTTGACGCGACCGGTAAAACTCTGGGCCGTCTGGCTACTGAACTGGCTCGTCGCCTGCGCGGTAAGCATAAAGCGGAATACACTCCGCACGTTGATACCGGTGATTACATCATCGTTCTGAACGCTGACAAAGTTGCTGTTACCGGCAACAAGCGTACTGACAAAGTGTACTACCACCACACCGGCCACATCGGTGGTATCAAAGAAGCGACCTTTGAAGAGATGATTGCCCGCCGTCCTGAGCGTGTGATTGAAATCGCGGTTAAAGGCATGCTGCCAAAAGGCCCACTGGGTCGTGCTATGTTCCGTAAACTGAAAGTTTACGCAGGCAACGAGCACAACCACGCGGCACAGCAACCGCAAGTTCTTGACATCTAATCGGGATTATAGGCAATGGCTGAAAATCAATACTACGGCACTGGTCGCCGCAAAAGTTCCGCAGCTCGCGTTTTCATCAAACCGGGCAGTGGTAAAATCGTAATCAACCAGCGTTCTCTGGAACAGTACTTCGGTCGCGAAACTGCCCGCATGGTAGTTCGCCAGCCGCTGGAACTGGTTGATATGGTAGAAAAACTGGATCTGTACATCACCGTTAAAGGTGGTGGTATCTCCGGTCAGGCAGGTGCGATCCGTCACGGTATCACCCGCGCTCTGATGGAGTACGACGAATCCCTGCGTTCTGAACTGCGTAAAGCTGGCTTCGTTACTCGTGACGCTCGTCAGGTTGAACGTAAGAAAGTGGGTCTGCGTAAAGCACGTCGTCGTCCACAGTTCTCCAAACGTTAATCCATTCTGCTTACGCAGAACGATTGGCGAAAAACCCGCTTCGGCGGGTTTTTTTATGGATAATGCGCAGGTTATCCACAGTAACATTTCATATATCTTCTCTTTTTCCACATTTCCGGCATCCCCTCACCACAAAGCCATCAAAATCTGGTAAACTATCATCCAATTTTCTGCCCAAATATCGGTGAATACTCGATTTTTGTTCGATTCTTGAACAATGTGTCTTCTCTGGGATGGGCGATACTTCATCTGGCTGGCCCCGTTGGGCTGGTAGCAGTAAAAATTCTGAATATACCTGGAGGTTTTCATGGCTGTCGCTGCCAACAAACGTTCGGTAATGACGCTGTTTTCTGGTCCTACTGACATTTATAGCCATCAGGTTCGTATCGTGCTGGCCGAGAAGGGTGTCAGTTTTGAGATCGAGCATGTGGAAAAGGATAACCCGCCTCAGGATCTGATCGATCTCAACCCGAGCCAAAGCGTACCGACGCTGGTGGATCGCGAGCTGACCCTGTGGGAATCCCGTATCATTATGGAATACCTGGATGAGCGTTTCCCGCATCCGCCACTGATGCCTGTTTATCCTGTTGCGCGTGGTGAAAGCCGCCTGTACATGCAGCGTATCGAGAAAGACTGGTACACACTGATGAACGTCATCGTCAACGGTTCCTCTTCAGAAGCAGATGCTGCGCGTAAACAGCTGCGTGAAGAGCTGCTGGCCATTGCGCCGGTATTTGGTCAAAAACCGTTCTTCCTGAGCGACGAGTTCAGCCTGGTGGATTGCTATCTGGCCCCGCTGCTGTGGCGTCTGCCAACCCTGGGCGTGGAGTTCAGCGGCCCGGGCGCGAAAGAGCTGAAAGGCTATATGACGCGCGTCTTTGAGCGCGACTCTTTCCTGGCATCCTTAACTGAACCGGAGCGCGAAATGCGTCTCGGCCGAGGCTAATGACTGTGGAAATGTCACAACTTACCCCACGCCGTCCGTATCTGCTGCGCGCCTTCTATGAATGGCTGCTGGATAACCAGCTCACGCCGCACCTGGTTGTGGATGTGACGTTGCCGGGCGTGCAGGTTCCAATGGAATACGCACGCGACGGACAGATTGTACTGAATATTGCGCCACGTGCAGTGGGTAACCTGGAGCTGGCAAACGACGAAGTGCGCTTTAATGCGCGTTTCGGCGGCGTGCCGCGTCAGGTTTCCGTTCCGCTGGCTGCGGTTCTGGCTATCTACGCCCGTGAAAACGGTGCAGGCACTATGTTCGAGCCGGAAGCGGCGTATGATGAAGAGGTTGCCAGCCTGAATGACGATGAGGCATCCGATGAACGCGAAAGCGACCCGGTAATGTCTGTGATTGATGGCGACAAGCCCGATCGTCAGGACGACGACGAGGGTCCCGATGATGAACCGCCACCGCGCGGTGGTCGTCCCGCACTGCGCGTTGTGAAATAAACAAACAGGCCCGACGGGCCTGTTTTGCTTTCTGCCCCTTTTCGCCCCCTCTAATTTCCTGTGTTATGATGCAGCGTTTTCCTTCAATGGCACCGGACTGCAATGAAACTGACCGATCGTAACGCTGAAAACTCAGATGAAACCCTTGGCCGCAGCCTGCGTCGCCGACCGCTGACGCGCAAAAAGCTGTCGGATATGGTGGAAGAAGAGCTGGAGCAGATGATCCGCCGGAAGGAATTTGCCCAGGGAGAGCAACTGCCCTCCGAGCGCGAGCTGATGGCGTTCTTCAACGTGGGCCGCCCCTCGGTGCGCGAAGCGCTGGCGGCGCTGAAGCGTAAAGGTCTGGTACAGATTAACAACGGTGAACGCGCCCGCGTCACCCTGCCGTCTGCCGATACCATCATCAGCGAGCTGTCGGGGATGGCGAAAGATTTTCTGACCCAGCCCGGTGGTATTGCCCATTTTGAGCAGCTCCGTCTGTTCTTTGAATCCAGCCTCGTGCGTTATGCCGCAGAGTACGCCACGGACGATCAGATTGCGCGGCTGACGAAAGCGCTGGAGATCAACAGCCAGTCCCTGGATGACAACGCGCTGTTCATTCGATCCGACGTCGATTTTCACCGCGTGCTGGCGGAGATCCCCGGCAACCCAATCTTCAACGCGATCCACGTTGCGCTGCTCGACTGGCTAATCGCGGCGCGTCCTACAGTGCCGGACGCTGAGCTTTATCAGCATAACGAAGCCAGCTATCGCCAGCATATCGCGATCGTTGACGCGATCCGCCGCCGCGATCCCGATGAAGCCGATCGGGCGTTGCAAACTCACCTCAACAGCGTTTCCGCTACCTGGCACGCCTTCGGCCAGCATTCAAAAGTTAAAAAGTAACGATCCTTTAGTGAAGCAGATCGCACTATAAGCGTTCTGTATTCCACTGCTGCTTAATTGATCTGGTATAACAGGTATAAAGGTATATCGCTATAACAAACACACGAATGATTGAGGTATCTATGGCAACGCAACTCCGCGGCGTAATGGCCGCACTTCTGACTCCGTTTACCCTACAGCAGGCGCTGGATAAGGAGAGCCTGCGCCGTCTGGTGCAGTTCAATATTGCGCAGGGCATCGACGGGCTTTATGTCGGCGGTTCAACGGGGGAAGCCTTTGTCCAAAGCCTTTCTGAACGCGAGCAGGTGATGGAGATCGTGGCGGAGGAGGCGAAAGGAAAAATCACGCTTATTGCCCACGTTGGCTGCGTGAGCACCGCGGAAAGCCAGCAGCTGGCCACCGCTGCTGCCCGCCTGGGCTTTGACGCGGTGTCCGCCGTCACGCCGTTTTATTACCCCTTTAGCTTTGAAGAACATTGCGATCATTACCGTGCAATTATTGATTCGGCGGATGGTCTGCCGATGGTGGTCTACAACATCCCGGCGTTAAGCGGCGTGAAGCTAAGCCTGGATCAGATCAACACTCTGGTGACGCTGCCCGGCGTCGGCGCGTTAAAACAAACCTCCGGCGATCTGTTCCAGATGGAGCAGATCCGTCGTGAGCATCCGGATCTGGTGCTCTACAACGGCTATGACGAAATCTTTGCCTCCGGCCTGCTGGCCGGCGCTGACGGGGGGATCGGCAGCACCTACAACATTATGGGCTGGCGCTACCGGGCTATCGCCAACGCGGTTCGTGAGGGGGATAACGCCACCGCACAGCGCCTGCAAAGCGAATGCAACAAGGTCATCGACCTGCTGATTAAAGCCGGGGTCTTCCGTGGTCTGAAAACGGTTCTGCACTACATGGACGTGGTGTCCGTGCCGCTGTGCCGTAAACCGTTTGCTCCTGTAGACGAGAAATTCGTGCCGGCGCTGAAGGCGCTGGCGGAGCAGTTAATGGCGGAAAAACGCTAACGCACTGCCGGATGGCGCGTCGCTTATCCGGCCTACAAAAACGCGATACGTAGGCCGGATAAGGCGCAGCCGTCATCCGGCAAAACGACAGAGAAATCGTCGGGAGAGTGAAATGAGTAAGTCTACCCAAAGCATCCCGTGGTACCGCCATCTAAGCCGCCCTCAGTGGCGCGCCTTCTCTGCCGCCTGGCTGGGATATCTGCTTGATGGCTTCGATTTTGTTCTGATTGCCTTAGTCCTGACAGAAATTAAAAGTGAATTTGGCCTCACGACCGTTGAAGCGGCGAGCCTCATTTCGGCGGCCTTTATTTCGCGCTGGTTCGGCGGCCTGCTGCTGGGCGCCATGGGCGACCGCTATGGCCGCAAGCTGGCAATGATAACCAGCATCGTACTCTTCTCCTGCGGTACACTGGCCTGCGGTTTTGCGCCGGGTTACGTCACCCTGTTTATCGCCCGCATGGTGATTGGTATGGGGATGGCGGGGGAATACGGCTCCAGCGCAACCTACGTAATCGAAAGCTGGCCGAAACACCTGCGCAATAAGGCGAGTGGTTTTCTGATTTCTGGCTTCTCCATCGGTGCCGTGGTTGCGGCCCAGGTCTACAGCCTTGTCGTGCCCGTTTGGGGCTGGCGAGCGCTGTTCTTTATCGGCATCCTGCCCATCGTCTTTGCCCTGTGGCTGCGGAAAAATATTCCGGAGGCTGAAGACTGGAAAGCGAAGCACGAAGGTCAGGCGCCGGTACGTACAATGGTTGATATTCTTTATCGCGGCAAATACCGCCTGATCAATATGGCGATGACGCTGTTTGCCGGCACGGCGCTGTGGTTCTGCTTTGCCGGCGAACTCAACAACGCCGGGCTGGTGGTTATTCTCGGCCTGCTGTGCGCCATTGTGTTTATCAGCTTTATGGTGCAAAGCAGCGGTAAACGCTGGCCTACGGGCGTCACGCTGATGGTTGTCGTGCTCTTCGCGTTCCTCTACTCCTGGCCGATTCAGGCGCTGTTACCTACGTATCTGAAAACCGATCTGGCCTATGATCCGTCAACGGTGGCGAAGGTGCTGTTCTTTAGCGGCTTCGGCGCGGCTGTAGGCTGCTGCGTGGGTGGTTTTCTCGGCGACTGGTTGGGCACCCGGAAGGCCTACGTCTGTAGCCTGCTGGCCTCACAACTGCTGATCGTTCCCGTCTTTGCGATCGGTGGCGCAAATGTCTGGGTGCTGGGCCTGCTGCTCTTTTTCCAGCAGATGCTGGGGCAGGGGATCTCGGGGATCTTACCGAAACTCATCGGTGGTTATTTCGACACCGACCAGCGTGCGGCGGGTCTGGGCTTTACCTATAACGTCGGCGCGCTGGGCGGGGCGATCGCCCCGGTGATTGGCGCGCTGCTGTCGCAGAATATGGCGCTGGGCACAGCCCTGGGATCGCTCTCCTTCGGCCTGACCTTTGTGGTGATCCTGCTGATTGGACTGGATATGCCGTCCCGCGTTCAGCGCTGGCTGCGGCCGGAGGCGATTCGAACCCACGACGCCATCGACGGTAAACCTCTCAGCGGAGCCGTCCCGTTTGGCGGCGATAAAAACGCTTTAGCCAAAAGCAAAAGTTAATCCGCTGGAAAAAGCGGCAGGGCGTTAGCTCCGCCGTGAGGATATCTTTATGTACGCGATGACGTTTGCCACGCGGTTTCCAACCCAGAATTAGCGCTTAAACGTCACCGCTTCCGGCTGCGTCAGGTGCAAGGTTGTCTGGCTGGGCACCGTCTCGGCAATCACCTTGCCGTGGCGAACAGAGTATCGTGCCGGCGTCTGGCGACGAACGGCATCAAACCCATTCTCTGCCGGGAGAATCACCAGGTTTGCTGAACTCCCAACGCGCACTCCATAGTCCTGCAAATTGAGCGTTTTCGCGCTGTGGGTAGTGATCAGGTTAAGCCCATCGTTTATTTGCCCGTAGCCCATCAGTTGGCAGACGTGCAGCCCCATATGCAGAACCTGAAGCATATTCGCGGTTCCCAGCGGATACCACGGATCGAAAACGTCGTCATGGCCGAAGCAGACGTTGATCTCCGCTTCCAGCATTTCTTTGACGCGTGTAATGCCGCGGCGTTTGGGATAGGTATCGAAACGGCCCTGCAAATGCGTGTTAACCAGCGGGTTTGCCACGAAGTTAATGCCTGACATTTTTAACAGGCGGAACAGCCGGGACGTATACGCGCCATTATAGGAGTGCATTGCCGTGGTATGGCTGGCAGTCACGCGCGAACCCATTCCGTCACGATGTGCCAGGGCGGCAACGGTTTCAACGAAGCGCGATTGTTCATCATCAATCTCGTCACAGTGGACATCGATCAGCCGGTCGTACTTTCTGGCCAGGGAAAACGTTTTATGCAGCGACTCCACACCATATTCACGCGTAAATTCAAAGTGCGGGATTGCGCCGATGACATCCGCCCCTAAACGCACGGCTTCCTCAAGCAGTGCTTCACCGTTCGGATAAGAAAGAATGCCTTCCTGCGGGAATGCCACAATTTGCATATCGACCCACGGGGCGACTTCCTGCTTCACCTCCAGCATGGCTTTCAGTGCCGTAAGGGTAGGGTCCGAGACGTCAACGTGAGTACGTACGTACTGAATGCCGTTGGCGATCTGCCACTTCAGGGTCTGCATCGCGCGGGTTTTAACGTCTTCGTGGGTGAGCATCGCCTTACGTTCGGCCCAGCGCTCGATTCCCTCGAAAAGGGTGCCTGACTGGTTCCAGTTCGGTTCACCCGCCGTTTGCGTTGTATCCAGATGGATATGCGGTTCGATGAAAGGAGGGATAACCAGCCCGCATTCGGCGTCCAGCACCTGACCGACTGGCGCAGAGGCGGTTTCCTGAGGATCGATACGGCTGAAGCGTCCATTCTCAATCGTGATTTGCCATAAACCCTCCTGCCCTTGCAAACGGGCCTGACGGATAGTGAGGGAATTATTCTGCATGGGAAGCCTCCGAAGGATTGGCAAGGGTACGTTTGGCGAATGGGTTTAACACCAAATAGCTGAAGACGCCGCCAATACTGCGTTAACGGGGACAATTCCCGGAATGTAGTGCCCGGCAGCAACGCCCAGGGCGACCGAGAAAATGGCAATCCAGTTAACGGACACAAATTTTGCATGGTCGAAGCTGGCATAGCGGCGGCGATTAATCAGATAGTCGGCGATAATTACCCCGCCAATCGGCGGAATCGCTGCCGACAGAAAGGTCAGCCAGCCAACGAAGTTGTTGTATAACCACAGCGCGCACAGCGTACCGATAATGCCATTCACCACCGACAGCGTACGGCTGGAAAGGCCAGTAATATTGGCGAAACCCAGACCAGAGGCGTACAGCGCGTTGTCATTGGTGGTCCAGATATTCAGGCCGAGAACGACAATCGCCGGCACCAGCAGTCCCTGGGCGATCATCACGTCAGAAATATCGGCCTGTCCTACGGCGGCAGCGCCTGCCGCACCGAAGATAAACATCAGCGAGTTGCCAAGGAAAAATGCCACCATCGCCACCAGAACGGCACCTTTAGCATTGCGGCCAAAGCGGACGAAGTCGGCGGTCAGCGTGCCTGCGCTGATAAACGAACCTACAACCAGCGCCAGCGCGCTGGAAAAGTTGAGCGGCGTCTGCGGCACAATGGATTTGAGGTGGTCCAACCCTCCCACGCCGTCCACCGCCAGCCAGACGGAGTAGCTACCCAGGATGACGATAGCGGGTACGGCGATGATGGATAAAATCGTCAGTGCTGAGATGCCAAAAAAAATGGTCAACGTCATCAACAGGCCGGAAACCGCAATCAGGACGTTCACGTCGATGCCCGTGGCTTTACTCACCGGGATGGCAAACATCGCTACGCCGACGCCAAACCATCCTACCTGCGTACCGCCTAAAAGCATGGAGGGAAGCCAGGAACCTTTTATACCGAACGAGTAACGCGCAAGAAGATGGGTTGAGAGGCCGGTTTTTGCGCCAATGTAGCCAAGAAAAGCAGTGTAAATACCGAGGAGGAGATTGCCGAAGAGAACTGCGAGGAAGAAATCATTATAGGAAAGACCGGTACCGAGCGTGCCTCCGGTCCACATACTGGCGGAAAAAAACGTTAACCCTAACATCACAAAAGTGAGTGGAACCACGCCTTTCCGCGCCGCCAGAGGGACGGGGCCCTGGCTATAATTGTTATCTTGCGACACAACGCCTCCTTGAATTTTGGCCAAAAAATCCGCCGCATAATATCCATTTTTTTCGACAATGCAAACGTTTACGTCCGGGGTTTACACTGCATTTGTGGGGAAATGGGTATCGTTAACTGAAGGGGAGGTTACTGAAAACAGGCTCCCCGGCGTTCCGCTTTATGCTTCTGCCGGGGAGTCAGAGGGGCTTACACTTCCAGGAAGTTCATGATCCCGTCAGCCGCTTTACGTCCTTCGGCAATCGCGGTAACCACCAGGTCGGAACCGCGAACGATATCACCACCGGCGAAGATTTTCGGGTTGCTGGTCTGGAAGGCGTTGTCGCTGCCTTCCGGCGCAATCACGCGGCCCTGTGAGTCCAGCTCTACGCTGTGCTTCGCCAGCCACTCCATGCTGTGAGGGCGGAAACCAAACGCCATCACCACGGCGTCGGCCGGGATCACGTGCTCAGAGCCTGCCACGATCTCCGCGCGACGACGGCCTTTCGCATCCGGCGCCCCCATCTCCGTGCGCGCCATCTTCACGCCGCTTACCTTACCGTTGGCGTTCACTTCAATGCCCAGAGGCTGGATGTTGAACTGGAACTCCACGCCCTCTTCACGCGCGTTTTTCACTTCGCGCTTAGAGCCCGGCATGTTCTCTTCGTCACGACGGTAAGCACAGATGACGTGCGCCGCATTCTGACGAATGGACGTACGCACGCAGTCCATCGCGGTATCACCACCGCCCAGCACGACAACGCGTTTACCTTCCATGCTGACAAACGGCTCGTCGGCAGTTTCGCCGTAGCCCATCAGCTGTTTGGTGTTAGCAATCAGGAACGGCAGCGCGTCGTACACGCCTGGCGCATCTTCGTTCTCCAGACCACCGCGCATGGACTGATAGGTACCCACGCCCAGGAACACGGCGTCGTAATCCTTCAGCAGATCGTCGAGCTGCACGTCGCGGCCCACTTCGGTGTTGAGTTTGAACTCAATGCCCATGCCGATGAAGATTTCACGGCGGCGGGTCATCACCTCTTTTTCCAGCTTGAAGGCCGGGATACCGAAGGTCAGCAGACCGCCGATTTCCGGGTGACGGTCAAAAACCACCGCCTTCACGCCGTTGCGTGTCAGCACGTCGGCACAGGCGAGGCCTGCCGGACCCGCGCCGACGATCGCCACGCGCTTGTCGGTTTGCTTCACGCCGGTCATATCCGGACGCCAGCCCATCTCGAACGCTTTATCGTTGATATAGCGTTCGATGTTGCCGATGGTCACCGCGCCAAACTCGTCGTTCAGCGTACAGGAGCCTTCGCACAGGCGATCCTGAGGACACACGCGGCCGCACACTTCCGGCAGGGTGTTGGTCTGGTGAGACAGCTCGGCGGCTTCAAAAATACGCCCTTCGTTGGCCAGCTTCAGCCAGTTCGGAATGTAGTTATGGACCGGACATTTCCATTCGCAGTAAGGGTTACCGCAGGACAGGCAGCGGTCTGCCTGTGCTTTGGCCTGGCCTTCTGAAAACGGCTCATAGATTTCAACAAATTCAATTTTACGGATCTTCAGCGGTTTCTTTGGCGGATCAACACGCTGCAGGTCGATAAACTGGTATACGTTCTGGCTCATCTGAATTCCTTACTGCGCCTGCACGCGCAGCTCTGCTGCGCTACGACTACGGTGACCCAACAGGGCTTTAACATCGCTGGACTTCGGCTTAACCAGCGCGAATTTCGCAGAGAACGCTGGCCAGTTCGCCAGGATCTCTTCGCCGCGCGAAGAACCGGTATGCTGCACGTGTTCGGTAATCAAACCGCGCAGGTGTTCTTCATGAATGGCCAGTGAATCAACGTCCAGCACTTCCACCAGTTCCGGGTTCACGCGCTTGCGGAACTCACCGTCTTCATCCAGCACGTAGGCAAAACCGCCCGTCATGCCGGCGCCAAAGTTCACGCCGGTTTTACCCAGGACGCACACTATTCCGCCCGTCATGTATTCGCAGCCGTTATCGCCGATGCCTTCCACCACGGTGATGGCACCGGAGTTACGCACCGCAAAACGTTCGCCCGCACGGCCCGCGGCAAACAGACGACCGCCGGTCGCACCGTACAGACAGGTGTTGCCGATGATGCTGGCTTCATGGCTGCGGAAGGCTGAACCGACCGGAGGACGCACCGCCAGCAGACCGCCCGCCATGCCTTTGCCGACGTAGTCGTTGGCATCGCCGGTCAGGTATAACTCAACGCCACCGGCGTTCCACACGCCGAAGCTCTGGCCCGCGGTACCGCTGAAGTGCGCGGTAATCGGATCCGACGCCAGCCCCTGGTCACCGTGCGTTTGCGCGATGTAGCCGGAGAGGGACGCGCCGACAGAACGGTCGGTGTTGCGGATATCAAACCAGAACGTTTTGCTCTGCTTCTCGTCCACGTACGGCTTCGCCTGTTGCAGCAGCTGCGCGTTCAGCACGCCGTTGTCGAACGGCGGGTTGTTCTCGGTGCAGTAAACCGCTTTGCCAGGATGCGGCTCAGCCGTTTCCAGCAGCTTAGAGAGCTCCAGCTTCTGCTGCTTGGCGGTGAAGCCTTCCAGCTCTTTCAGCAGGTCGGTACGGCCAATCAGATCCACCAGACGCTTCACGCCCAGCTGCGCCATCAGCTCGCGGGTTTCACGGGCGATGAAGTCAAAGTAGTTGGTCACTTTGAACGGCAGGCCGTGATAGTGATTCTTACGCAGCTTCTCGTCCTGGGTTGCAACGCCGGTTGCGCAGTTGTTCAGGTGGCAAATACGCAGGTATTTACAGCCGAGCGCAACCATCGGGCCGGTACCGAAGCCGAAGCTTTCCGCACCCAGAATCGCCGCTTTGATGATGTCGAGGCCGGTTTTCAGACCTCCGTCTACCTGCAAACGGATCTTGTGACGCAGACCGTTAGCCACCAGCGCCTGCTGGGTTTCCACCAGGCCAAGCTCCCACGGGCAGCCCGCGTATTTCACGGAGGAGAGCGGGCTTGCGCCGGTACCGCCGTCGTAGCCGGCAATGGTGATCAGATCCGCATAGGCTTTCGCCACGCCGGTGGCGATGGTGCCGACGCCCGGCTCGGAAACCAGCTTCACGGAGATCATCGCTTTCGGGTTGACCTGCTTCAGGTCGAAAATGAGCTGCGCCAGATCCTCGATAGAGTAGATATCGTGGTGCGGCGGCGGGGAAATCAGCGTCACGCCCGGCACCGAGTAGCGCAGTTTGGCGATGTACGGGGTGACTTTATCACCCGGCAACTGACCGCCTTCGCCCGGTTTTGCACCCTGAGCGACCTTAATCTGGATCACGTCGGCGTTAACCAGGTAGGCAGGGGTTACGCCAAAGCGGCCAGACGCCACCTGCTTGATGCGCGACACTTTGTTGGTGCCGTAACGGGCCGGATCTTCACCGCCCTCGCCGGAGTTGGAGTTGCCGCCGATGCTGTTCATGGCTTCCGCCAGCGCTTCATGCGCTTCCGGGCTCAGCGCGCCGATGGACATCGCCGCGGTATCGAAGCGTTTGAACAGCTCGGACGCTGGCTCAACTTCGTCAACGCTGACCGCTTCATCGCCCGGATTGAGGGCAATAAGGTCGCGCAGCGTCGCTGCCGGACGGTTGTTCACCAGCTCGGCATACTGCTGATAATCGCTGTATTCGCCGCTCTGTACCGCCTGTTGCAGCGTGCGCACCACGTCCGGGTTGTAGGCGTGATATTCGCCGCCGTGAACGTATTTCAGCAGGCCACCCTGTTCCAGCGGCTTACGTGCCAGCCAGGCGCGCTTCGACAGGTTCACCAGATCCTGCTGGAAGTCAGCAAAACCTGCCCCGCCGATACGGCTGACCACGCCCTGGAAGCAGAGGTTGGCGACGTCGTCGTGCAGGCCGACCGCTTCAAACAGCTTCGAGCAGCGGTAAGAGGCAATGGTCGAGATGCCCATTTTGGACATGATCTTGTACAGGCCTTTGTTGATGCCGTTACGGTAGTTCAGCATCACCGTGCGGTAATCTTTGTCGATGGCGCGGGTGTCTACCAGGCGGGCCAGCGTTTCGTAGGCCAGGTACGGGTAGATCGCCGTCGCACCAAAGCCTAACAGCACGGCAAAGTGGTGCGGATCGCGGGCGCTGGCGGTTTCCACAATGATGTTGGCATCGCAGCGCAGGCTCTTGTCGACCAGACGCGTCTGGATAGCCCCCACCGCCATTGGCGCAGGCACCGGCAGACGGTTTTTCGCAATGTTACGGTCAGACAGCACCAGCAGAACGGTGCCGTTACGCACCATCTGCTCGGCTTTGTCGCACAGCGCATTCACCGTCTCTTCGAGGCTCGTTTCGGTCACGTCGAAGGTGATATCGAGCGTGTCGGCGCGGTAGTGCTCCTCGGTCATGGTGGTGAGCTGTTTAAAATCAGAGTACAGCAGGATCGGCGATTTAAAGGTCAGACGGTGCGCCTGGCCTTCGGCTTCGCAGAAGACGTTCATCTCGCGACCGATGCTGGTGGCCAGCGACATCACGTGGGCTTCACGCAGCGGATCGATTGGCGGGTTGGTCACCTGCGCAAACTGCTGACGGAAATAGTCGTAAATAATGCGCGGCTGGCTGGAGAGCACGGCGAACGGGGTATCGTCACCCATCGAGCCGACCGCTTCCTGGCCGTTTTCGCCGAGCACGCGAATAACCGAATCCAGCTCTTCCGCGCTGTAGTTAAACTGCTTCTGGAAGCTTGCGAGGGTATCGTCGTCCATCTCGCGGCTGCCCACTTCGTCGTCAGACAGATCTTCGAACGGCACCAGGCGACGGACGTTTTTCGCCATCCACTCTTTATACGGATGGCGGCTTTTCAGATCGTTATCGGTTTCCGCAGAGTGCAGAATACGACCGCCGCGGGTATCGATAACCATCAGCTCGCCCGGACCGATGCGGCCTTTCTCGACCACTTCGTCAGGCTGGTAATCCCAGATCCCCACTTCAGAGGCGCAGGTGATGAGCTTGTCTTTGGTGATGACGTAGCGCGCCGGACGCAGACCGTTACGGTCCAGGTTACACGCAGCGAAGCGACCGTCGGACATCACGATACCTGCCGGACCGTCCCACGGCTCCATGTGCATGGAGTTAAAGTCGAAGAACGCGCGCAGCTCCGGATCCATATCCGGGTTGTTCTGCCAGGCCGGTGGCACGAGCAGACGCATGGCGCGCACGATATCCATCCCGCCTGCCAGCAGCAGTTCCAGCATGTTATCCATGGAGCTGGAGTCAGAGCCGGTTTCGTTCACGAACGGCGCGGCATCGTGCAGGTCAGGGATTAGCGGGGTCTGGAACTTATAGGTACGAGCACGCGCCCACTGGCGGTTGCCGGTGATGGTGTTGATCTCGCCGTTGTGCGCCAGGTAGCGGAACGGCTGCGCCAGCGGCCAGCGCGGTACGGTGTTGGTGGAGAAGCGCTGGTGGAACAGGCAAATGGCCGATTCCAGACGCAGGTCCGCCAGGTCCAGGTAGAAGCGCGGCAGGTCAGCCGGCATACACAGACCTTTATAGATGTTCACCAGGTTAGAGAGGCTACAGACGTAGAACTCTTTATCGTCCTGGAGACGTTTTTCAATGCGGCGACGGGCGATAAACAGACGGCGTTCCATATCGCGCGGACGCCAGCCCGCAGGCGCGTTAACGAATATCTGCTCAATACGAGGCAGCGAGGAGAGGGCGATTTCACCGAGTACCCCTTCGTTGGTTGGCACATCGCGCCAGCCGACAATCGACAGGGTTTCGCGCTGAAGTTCTTCTTCAACGATGCGGCGTGAGGCGGCAGCCTTTTCAGGATCCTGATTCAGGAACAGCATGCCGACAGCGTAGTTTTTGGCTAAACGCCAGCCGCGCTCTTCCGCCACGATGCGGAAGAAACGATCCGGTTTTTGCAGCAGCAGGCCGCAACCGTCGCCGGTTTTACCATCGGCCAGGATGGCGCCACGGTGCTGCATACGGGCCAGTGCGTGAATAGCGGTACGCACTACCTTGTGGCTAGGTTCGCCTTCTATGTGGGCGATCAGGCCGAAACCACAGTTATCCTTCTCAAGGGATTTATCGTACAACATATCAGTGAACCTCCCCAGGCTCGTCGGGCTTCCCACTGAACTTTACCGTGGCGCACAGGCGCAGAAAGAGCATGGCGACGGGGTTAGCGTTTCATACGCGGACCTCGCATTCGCCCTCTTTTTCATCCTTTCGCGCAGGTAAACAAGTTTGAGGACTTGCTTCAGAGGGAATCTCAATTACTGCATAAATATGATGAGCAGGCCGCTCATCCAGAAAGCTTCCAGCGGATTTCCAACTTATCGGGAATTGGTACACAGGTCAAATGGCAATCTTATTTATACAAAAATGTGCTAAAGCGTAATTATCATTTTGTTTTTATTGGTTAATTGACTAATTTTACAACCACTGAAAGCGCCAGGAAGGTGCAGGGGAGTGTGATCTGACTCACTATATGAAAGCGGTATTATTGATGCAGCGTGCTGAAATGCGGATTTATGGCAGAATAATAATCTGGTGCAGTGTTCTAACCCGCATAAAATCACTGTTTTTCAGTCCTGGCGCTATAAATGAAAAAAACCATCAGAACATAAGGAAAAGTAATTACGTGGCGGATGAATGAAATCTCGGTAATCCTGATTATTTATTCGAATGGATAAAAGCCGTCCAGGGCGATTGATCCAGGTCATCGCCGACAGAGGCTAAAAATGGCAGGCTTGTCCCCTTTCTTCGGGACGGTCTATCAGATTATGCAGTTACAGAAATTAGTCAATATGTTTGGTGGGGATCTTTTGCAGCGGTACGGTCAAAAGGTGCATAAGCTGACGCTGCACGGCGGCTTTAGCTGCCCGAACCGCGACGGCACCATCGGGCGCGGCGGCTGCACCTTCTGTAACGTTGCGTCGTTTGCTGACGAAGCCCAGCAGCATAAATCCATCGCGGAACAGCTCGCCCATCAGGCCAGCCTGGTGAACCGCGCGAAGCAGTATCTGGCCTATTTCCAGGCCTACACCAGTACGTGGGCGGAGGTTCAGGTATTACGCTCGATGTATCAGCAGGCGGTCGCTCAGGCGAACATTGTCGGGCTGTGCGTGGGTACGCGCCCGGACTGCGTACCGGAGGCGGTGCTGGATTTACTTAGCGAGTACAGAGAGAAGGGCTATGAGATCTGGCTGGAGCTGGGCCTGCAGACCGCGCACGATAAAACCCTGCACCGTATCAATCGTGGGCATGATTTCGCCTGCTACCAGCGCACCACGCGTCTCGCCCGCGAGCGTGGCCTGAAAGTCTGTTCGCATTTGATTGTCGGCTTGCCCGGAGAAGGGCAGCAGCATGGCCTGGAGACGCTGGAAAAAGTCGTGGAAACCGGCGTAGACGGCATTAAGCTGCACCCGCTGCATATCGTGAAGGGAAGCATAATGGCGAAAGCCTGGGAAGCCGGGCGGTTAAGCAGTATCGAGCTCGACGACTATACAGTGACGGCGGGAGAGATGATTCGCCACACGCCGCCGGAGATTGTCTACCACCGCATCTCCGCCAGCGCCCGCCGTCCAACGCTTCTGGCACCGCTCTGGTGCGAGAACCGGTGGACGGGGATGGTGGAAATCGACCGCTATCTTCAGGAAAACGGCGTACAGGGTTCGGCGCTGGGCCGTCCGTGGGTTCCCCGTCTACCGACGGCGGCCGCCTAGCAGACTCCCCAGCATGCCGCGCACAATCTGATTAGTAACCTGCCGCGCGGCGCTTTTCGCCATGGTCTGTACCACGCCGTCGCGCTTGCCGCCGCGCGGTCCGGTTGTGCCAAACAAAATGTCTTTTAGCCCGCCGAGAATGCCGTCATCCACTGCGACTGACTGGCCCTTAGCGGGTGGAGCATCCTGCGATTCGGTGGTTGCCTGTACCCCTTTTTGCAGCATCTCGAACGCAGACTCCCGATCCACCTCGTCTTCATACTTGCCGTACACCGGGGAGTGATTAATCAGGCTGTTACGTTCATCGTCGGTAACCGGCCCCATGCGCGAGCAGGGCGCGATCACCATTGCGCGTTCCACCACGGACGGGCTGCCCTTGGCATCCAGGAACGAAATCAGCGCTTCACCGGTGCCCAGCGCCTGAATCGCGGCTTCGGTATCAAAGGCCGGATTGGCACGCATGGTTTGCGCGGCGGCTTTCACCGCTTTCTGATCCTTCGGCGTAAAGGCGCGCAGGGCGTGCTGCACGCGGTTACCAAGCTGGCCCAGCACATTGTCAGGAATATCCGACGGGTTTTGCGACACAAACCAGACGCCGACCCCTTTGGAGCGGATCAGGCGGATAACCTGTTCAATTTTATCCAGCAGTACCTGCGGCGCGTCGTTAAACAGCAGGTGTGCTTCGTCAAAGAAGAAGACCAGTTTGGGTTTTTCCAGATCGCCCGCTTCCGGTAACTGCTCGTACAGTTCGGAGAGCATCCACAGCAGGCTGGCAGCGTAAAGCTTTGGCATCTGGTAGAGCTTCTCTGAACTCAGAATGTTGATGATGCCCTTGCCGCTGCTGTCGGTGCGCATCCAGTCTTTAATATCCAGCATCGGCTCGCCGAAGAAGTGTTCGGCGCCCTGCTGCTCCAGCGTCAGTAGCCCACGCTGAATGGCACCGACAGAGGCGCTGCTGATATTGCCGTACTGGTTCTGGAAGGATTTGGCGTTATCGCCGATGTACTGGGTAATGGCGCGCAGATCTTTGAAATCAAGCAGCAGCAACCCCTGATCGTCGGCGATACGGAAGATGATGTTCAGCACCCCGGACTGCACGTCGTTGAGGTTGAGCAGGCGGGCCAGCAGCAGCGGGCCGAGATCGGAAACGGTGGCGCGTACCGGGTGGCCTTTCTCACCGAAGATGTCCCAGACCACCACCGGATTGCCGTGCGGCGTCCAGTCCGTGATACCGATATTTTTCAGACGCTCGAGCAGTTTTTCTGACGCTGTACCTTCCTGAGCCACACCGGTTAAATCGCCCTTCACGTCAGCCATAAAGACCGGCACGCCAATCTCTGAAAGTGACTCCGCCAGCTTCTGGAGAGTGACTGTTTTCCCTGTGCCGGTGGCGCCGGTAATCAGACCGTGGCGGTTCGCCATCGCGGGCAGTAGATACAGCTCTTTTTCCAGCGTCCGGGCAATTAACAATGGTGTACTCATGATGCGCTTCCTCTCTTAGTCCTGGGTGGAGTATAGGCAACCTGACGGCAAAATGGTTGAGTAAATTGCTGACTTTGCGGCGCATTGTCCAGCGCGGACTATGCTTTTGCATACGGTTCATAAAATAGTGGAAAACAATGTCCAGATTCTTCTTTAACGATCGCAAACAGCTGGTCAATGACGCCATTGAAGGCATACTGCTTTCTGCGCCACATGCGAATCTCGTCAAACTTGATATCGATCCAGCTATCAGGGTTGTCGCCCGCGGCGACTGGGATAAAAGCCGCGTGGCGGTGATCTCCGGCGGTGGCTCCGGGCACGAACCGGCGCACGCCGGATTTGTCGGTAAAGGCATGCTGACGGCGGCAGTGTGTGGCGATCTGTTCGCCTCCCCGAGCGTGGATGCGGTGCTGAACGCTATTGTGGCGGTGACGGGCGATCGCGGCTGCCTGCTGATCGTCAAAAACTATACCGGTGACCGGCTTAACTTTGGCCTGGCGGCAGAAAAGGCCAAACGCTACGGCCTGAAGGTCGAGATGGTGATTGTGGCGGACGATATCGCGCTGCCCGACAACAAGCAGCCGCGCGGCATTGCCGGCACGGCGCTGGTGCACAAGATTGCGGGCTATGCAGCGGAGCAAGGAAAATCGCTGAGCGAGGTGCGGGATATTGCGCAGCAGGCCTGCGATAACCTCTGGAGCCTGGGCGTTGCGATGCAAACCTGCAACCTGCCGGGCAGCGACGATGAAGAGGGGCGCATCAAGCAGGGCCATGTCGAGCTGGGGCTGGGGATCCACGGGGAGCCGGGTGCCTCGGTGGTTGATACGCAAAACAGTAAAGCGATTATCGACACGCTGGTGTCGCCGCTCAAAGCGCAGGCGGGCGAGGGACGTTTCGCGGTGCTGATCAACAACCTCGGCGGCGTGTCCGCGCTGGAGATGGCTCTGCTCACCAAAGAGCTGGCACATTCAGCGCTGAAAGAGAATATTGCGTACCTGATTGGCCCTGCGCCGCTGGTGAGCGCGCTGGATATGAAGGGCTTTTCTCTGACGCTGCTAAAGCTCAACGATTACTTTGAAAAGGCGATTCACGCCGAGGTCGAGACGCTGGGCTGGCAGAAGCCTGTGGCGTTTGCCCCTCTGCGTACCGTTCCGCAAAGCGCTATTCACGATAGCGTGGAATATGACGCGTCCGACAATCCGCAGGTGAAGGAGTCTGTTTCACAGGTGACGAAGACGCTCATACAGCTTGAAAACCGCCTGAATGCGCTGGATGCCAAAGTGGGCGATGGCGATACCGGCTCTACGTTTGCGCAAGGTGCACGGGATATTGCGCAGCGCCTGGAAGAAAACACTCTCCCGCTGAATGACGTACCTAAGCTGCTGTTGCTGGTGGGGGAACGACTGGCCACGGTGATGGGCGGATCGAGCGGTGTACTCATGTCGATCTTCTTCACGGCGGCGGGGCAAAAGCTTCACGATGGACAGCCGCTACCTGAAGCATTGCTGAGCGGACTGGCGCAGATGAAGCAGTATGGCGGGGCAGATCTCGGCGATCGTACGCTGATCGATGCGCTGCAACCGGCGCTGGAAGCCTTGAAGAAAAAAGATCTTCAGGCGGCAGCGCAGGCTGCGCAGCAGGGAGCGGAGGCAACGGCGAAAATGGCGAAAGCCGGAGCAGGGCGCTCATCGTATGTGAATAAAGAGAATCTGGATGGGGTAATGGACCCGGGGGCGGTCGCGGTGGCGGAAGTGTTTAATACATTGGCGCAGTAGCAAAAGTAGGCCGGGTCAGGCGAAGCCGCCACCCGGCAAACTCACATCAGAAATCAGCTTTCAACACCACGCGATAACGGGCTTTGCCGTCGCGCACGTGCTGGATGGCTTCGTTAATTTTCGACATTGGATACAGCTCGGTGGTCGGCGTCACTTTGGTGCGGCCGGCAAACTTCATCAGCTTGCGCAGCTCGTATGGCGTACCGGTCGCGGAGCCTGACACGCTGCGATCCCCGCCGATCAGGGTAAAGGCCGGAACCGGCAGCGGCTTCATCACCGCACCCACGGTGTGGAAGTTACCGCCGTAGGCCAGCGCTTCAAAGTACGGCTGCCAGTTGAGATCGACGTTCACGGTGTTGATGATCAGGTCAAACTGCCCAGCCAGCGCGTTCAGCGCGTCCGGATCGCGGCTGTTCACGACTTTGTCCGCGCCCATTGCCAGCACTTCTTTTTCCTTCGCCGGGTTCGAGCTAAACGCCGTCACTTCACAGCCCATCGCGTGCAGCAGCTTGATGGCGATATGGCCCAGACCGCCGATACCGATCACGCCCACGCGGCTGGTGGCGGTGACGTGGTGCATCAGCAGCGGTTTAAAGACGGTGATCCCGCCGCACAGCAGTGGACCAGCAGATTCAATATCAATGCTGTCCGGCAGCGGGATGACCCATTGCCAGTCGGCGCGCAGCTTATCGGCGAAACCGCCCTTGTTCAGGATGGTGGGCACTGCGCCTTCAAGGCAGTTGATCTGGTTGCCGCTGATACAGGCGTCGCAGTGGCCGCAGCTGCGTGCTGTCCAGCCAATGCCCACGCGCTGGCCAACCTTCAGCCCTTTGTCCTGCGCGGCGCTGCCGAGCGCGACGACGCGGCCAATCACTTCGTGCCCGGCAACCAGCGGATAGCTGGAGAAGCCCCATTCGTTGTCGATCATCGAGAGATCTGAGTGGCAGACCCCGCAGTAATCAACCTGTACTTCGACGTCTTCTGCTTTTAGTTCGCCCGCATCGTACTCGTACAGCTCAAGTTCTGCACCCGCCTGCGGTGCGGCGTAGCTTTTTATCTTCGACATCGTGTTTCCCCCGTTGTGGTGTGAACTGAGAGTGTAGAGCATTCAGTTTACAGCCGCTTAACAGAAGGGGGCAGGAACGAAACTTACAGACTTTTCAGCATTCTGACTTCGCAGTCGACGTGGCCCGTGCAGCCCAGCGGCGCATCGATATGCTCAAAGCCCAGATGTTCATACAGGCCAATGGCCTCTTTAAGGAAGGCGGTGGTTTCGAGGTAACAGCGTTTAAAACCCTGATTGCGCGCGTGCTCCAGGGCGACCAGCGCCAGCTTTTTCGCCAGACCCTGTCCACGAACCGACGGCAGGAAATACATTTTCTGCAGCTCACAGATATCCGGCTCGCTGCAGCTCAGCGGTGCAACGCCGCCGCCGCCCACAACCTGGCCGTCCTGCTCAATGACCCAGTAGGCGTGGCCCGGCTGGCTGTACAGCTTAAACAGTTCGTCAAGATTCGGGTCGGCAACGGTATAACCTTTATCCGCCGTCAGCCCAAACTCTGCAGAAACGGTGCGGATAACGGCGGCGATAGCCGGATTGTCCTGCTCAGTGATCCGACGCATCGTCGTCGCGACGGGGGTAATCACGCTCATAGCATTACTCATTACAAAAATTGACACACAGTTGCTGTTAATAGCACCGCAGAAAAGGGAGTGCAAGCGAGGAGTTTTCAGGAAGGTTACCCCTTACGCCCTGAAGCGTAAGGGGTAAAAGCATTACAGGGCCGCGATAACGGCCTGCTGCTCGATCAGTTTGGTCTTCGCATCGGCGAAGGCAACCAGACGCTCACGCTCTTTGGCAATGACCGCTTCCGGCGCGCGGGCAACAAAGCCTTCGTTCGCCAGCTTGCTTTCGATTTTGCCAATTTCCACGTCGACTTTCGCCACTTCTTTCGCCAGACGCGCCAGCTCTGCGTCTTTGTCGACCAGGCCCGCCATCGGGATCAGCAGCTCCGCACCGTCGATAATTTTAGTCACGGAAACCGGACCCTTGTCATCGGCAGGCAGCACGGTGATGCTTTCCAGACGCGCCATGGTTTTCAGGAAGGTGTTGTTCTCGGTGACGCGACGAACGGCAGCGTCGCTGCAACCGCGCAGCAGCAGCTCCAGTGGTTTACCCGGGGCGATGTTCATTTCGGCACGGATGTTACGTACCGCAACGATCGCCTGCTTCAGCCACTCGGTATCCGCAGACGCGGCTTCATCAACCTTAGCCGCATCGAATTCCGGGAATGGCTGCAGCATGATGGTATCGGCGTTGATGCCCGCAATGACCTTCACGCGCTGCCAGATGGTCTCGGTGATGAATGGAATAACCGGATGCGCCAGGCGCAGCAGGCCTTCCAGGACGGTAATCAGCGTGTTGCGCGTGCCGCGCAGCTCTGCTTCAGAACCGCCGTTCATGACCGGCTTCGCCAGCTCCAGATACCAGTCACAGAACTGGTTCCAGGTGAATTCATACAGAATGCCCGCTGCGATATCGAAGCGGTAGCTGTCCAGCGCCTCGCGGAAGGCTTTCACCGTCTGGTTAAATTCCGCCAGGATCCAGCGGTCCGCCAGAGACAGGGTCATCTCGCCGCCGTTGAAGCCGCAATCCTGATCTTCGGTGTTCATCAGCACGAAGCGGCTGGCGTTCCACAGCTTGTTACAGAAGTTACGATAACCTTCCAGACGCTTCATGTCCCAGTTGATGTCGCGACCGGTAGAGGCCAGCGCCGCCAGGGTGAAGCGCAGGGCGTCGGTACCGTGAGATTCGATCCCGTTCGGGAACTGCTTCTCGGTACGCTTGCGGATTTTCTCAGCCAGCTGCGGCTGCATCATGTTGCCGGTACGTTTTTCCAGCAGGTCTTCCAGGGAGATCCCGTCAACCATGTCCAGCGGGTCAATCACGTTGCCCTTGGACTTGGACATCTTCTGCCCTTCGTCGTCGCGGATAAGGCCGGTCATGTAGACGGTATGGAACGGAACCTGCGGCTTGCCGTCTTCATCTTTGATGAAGTGCATGGTCATCATGATCATGCGGGCAATCCAGAAGAAGATGATGTCGAAGCCGGACACCATTACGCTGGTAGGGTGGAACTGACGCAGCGCGTCGGTGTTTTCCGGCCAGCCGAGGGTAGAGAAGGTCCACAGCGCGGAGGAGAACCAGGTATCCAGAACGTCTTCATCCTGGCGCAGGGCCACGTCAGCGCTCAGGTTATTTTCCTGACGCACTTCGTCTTCGCTACGGCCAACGTAGACGTTGCCTTCGTTGTCGTACCATGCCGGGATGCGGTGACCCCACCACAGCTGACGGGAGATACACCAGTCCTGAATGTCGCGCATCCAGGAGAAGTACATGTTTTCGTACTGCTTCGGCACGAACTGAATGCTGCCGTTCTCAACCGCTTCCACAGCCGGTTTTGCCAGCACGTCGGCACGGACGTACCACTGGTCGGTCAGCATTGGCTCAATAACCACGCCGCCACGGTCGCCGTACGGCACGGTCAGATCGTGAGGCTTAATCTCTTCCAGCAGGCCGAGCGCATCAACGGCGGCTACGATGGCTTTACGTGCGGCAAAGCGCTCCAGCTTCTGGAACTCAGCCGGGATCTCGCTGGAGTAAACGTCGGATTCGTTGCCTTTGGTGTCGTACACCTCTGCGCTTTCGCGGATATCGCCGTCGAAGGTCAGAATGTTGATCATTGGCAGGGCGTGACGACGACCCACTTCATAGTCGTTGAAGTCGTGCGCCGGGGTGATTTTCACGCAGCCGGTGCCTTTTTCCATGTCGGCGTGTTCGTCGCCCACAATCGGAATGCGGCGGTTCACCAGCGGCAGCACCACAAATTTGCCGATCAGATCTTTATAGCGCGGATCTTCCGGGTTAACGGCCACGCCGGTATCGCCCAGCAGGGTTTCCGGACGGGTGGTCGCCACCACCAGGTAATCTTTACCGTCTGCGGTTTTTGCGCCGTCGGCCAGCGGATAGCGGATGTGCCACATGGAGCCTTTAGACTCGCGGTTTTCCACTTCCAGGTCAGAAATTGCGGTGCGCAGTTTCGGATCCCAGTTTACCAGGCGTTTGCCGCGGTAAATCAGGTCTTCTTTGTACAGACGGACGAACACTTCTTTTACGGCGTTGGACAGGCCTTCGTCCATGGTGAAGCGCTCGCGCTCCCAGTCCACGGAGTTTCCGAGACGGCGCATCTGACGGGTAATGGTGCCGCCGGATTCTGCCTTCCACTGCCAGATTTTGTCGATGAACGCATCGCGACCGTAGTCGTGACGAGTTTTACCTTCTTCAGCGGCAATTTTACGCTCAACCACCATTTGGGTCGCGATACCCGCGTGGTCAGTCCCCGCCTGCCACAGGGTGTTTTTGCCCTGCATGCGCTGGTAGCGGATCATGGTGTCCATGATGGTCTGCTGGAAAGCATGCCCCATATGCAAACTGCCGGTGACGTTCGGCGGCGGGATCATGATGCAGAAGGACTCTTTGCTTTCGTCGCCGTTAGGCTTGAAATAGCCCTGCTGTTCCCAGTGCTCGTAAAGCGGCTGTTCGATATCGCGTGGGTTATATGTCTTTTCCATTATTTCCAGGTTGCCGTATTCAGGTTAAAACCGGCCAGGCGGTACGCTTTATAGCGTTCGCGCGCCAGTTGTTTCAAGGATTCTTCGTAAGGGACAAAGTCTACCACTTCTGTGAAAGCGGTGGCAAAATCTGCAAAGTCTGTCCGCAGGCTAATGAGAATATCGCGCGCGCTGCTGTTGCGCTTTTGCGGCCAGGCAATTTCGACCGGTGCCCCGCCGCGTGGACCTTCGCCCGACAGGTTATGCGGAACAAAACTTTCCGGCGGGCGCGCCCATAGCGCTTCATCCAGGCGAATCGCCTGCTGCTCATCTTCACAGGCAATCAGTACGCGTTTACCTGCGCGCCAACGTTCTGCGGCAATTTCACACACCAGCTGTTCAACGGCGCTGAGGCCATCCTGATGGGTGTCGTTGTCCAGAAGGTAGAACGTTGCATTCTTCATATATGGGGCTTCTTGTCGTGGATTTAAATGCAAAGCCGGGTGGCGCTTCGCTTACCCGGCCTACGGTTGAGTGGCGTGTAGGCCGGGTAAGGCGAAGCCGCCACCCGGCACATTACATCACTCGTCGCCGTTAAAACCCGCACGATTAAGCAGGAACTGCGACAGCAGGGCCACCGGACGTCCGGTAGCGCCTTTGGCTTTACCGGAGCGCCATGCGGTCCCCGCGATATCCAGGTGCGCCCAGTTATATTTACGGGTGAAGCGCGCCAGGAAGCAGCCTGCGGTAATTGCGCCGCCAGGACGACCACCAATGTTAGCCATGTCCGCAAAGTTAGACTCCAGCTGTTCCTGATACTCGTCACCCAGCGGCAGACGCCATGCGCGGTCACCGGCCTGCTCGGACGCGCCGATAAGCTCGTGCGCCAGCGGGTTGTGGTTCGACATCAGGCCGGTGATGTGATGGCCCAGGGCAATCACGCAGGCACCGGTCAGGGTGGCCACGTCGATAACCGCTTCTGGCTCGAAGCGCTCAACGTAGGTCAACACGTCACAGAGTACCAGACGGCCTTCGGCGTCGGTATTCAGCACTTCAACGGTCTGGCCGGACATGGTGGTCAGGACGTCGCCCGGACGATACGCGCGACCGCCAGGCATGTTTTCGCAGCCTGCCAGCACGCCGATTACGTTGATGGGCAGCTGAAGCTCCGCAACCATGCGCATGACGCCGTAAACCGCCGCCGCGCCGCACATGTCGTACTTCATCTCGTCCATGCCTTCTGAAGGCTTGATGGAGATACCGCCGGAGTCAAAGGTCAGCCCTTTACCGACGAGCACGATCGGACGCGCGTCTTCAGACGGATTGCCTTTGTATTCGATGACCGACATCAGGGATTCGTTCTGCGAGCCGTTACCCACCGCCAGATAAGAGTGCATCCCCAGCTCTTTCATCTGCTGTTCGCCGATGACGCGGGTGATGACGTTTTTGCTGTAGGAGTCAGCCAGCTGGCGCGCCTGAGAGGCGAGGTAGGCGGCGTTACAGATGTTTGGCGGCATGTTGCCGAGATCTTTTGCCGCTTTGATACCGGCGGCAATCGCCAGACCATGCTGGATGGCGCGCTCGCCGCTGGTCAGTTCGCGACGGGTTGGCACGTTAAAGACCATTTTGCGCAGCGGGCGACGCGGCTCGCTTTTGTTGGTCTTAAGCTGATCGAAGCTGTAAAGGCTCTCTTTTGCCGTTTCGACGGCCTGACGCACTTTCCAGTAGGTGTTACGGCCTTTGACGTGCAGCTCGGTCAGGAAGCAGACGGCTTCCATTGAACCGGTGTCATTCAGCGTATTAATGGTTTTCTGAATAACCTGCTTATACTGACGTTCATCCAGCTCGCGCTCTTTGCCGCAGCCAATCAGCAGAATACGCTCTGACAGGACGTTCGGAACATGGTGCAGTAACAGCGTCTGCCCAGGTTTGCCTTCCAGTTCGCCACGGCGCAGCAGGGCGCTGATATAGCCGTCACTGATTTTATCGAGTTGCTCGGCGATCGGGGAGAGTCGGCGCGGTTCAAAGACGCCCACAACGATGCAGGCACTCCGCTGTTTCTCCGGGCTACCGCTTTTTACACTGAACTCCATGCACTACGCTCCTGAATCTTAAAGACAACGGCGGCTGCTACGGATAGAATTGAAACCTTTCGTAACTCATGTCCGCTGTTGTGGTGACTTCGTGTTAATCTTACGTTACTACGGTTTCGACACGTCAGAAAAAGTCCTGAAGCGTGAATCCGCCGGATGTTTTAATCTTAGCGACGATTTCGACGACTCAAGAGAATAAATGACGTTTAAGCCATGAAACAAGCGATTTTCCAGCAAAGAGACGGGTTTTTACGGGCGTATTTAAAGTGATAATCATAAGATATCTGGTGCGGGAGACGCTCAAAAGCCAACTGGCGATCCTCTTCATCCTGCTGCTGATTTTTTTCTGTCAGAAGCTGGTTAAGATCCTCGGTGCGGCCGTTGACGGCGAAATTCCAACGAATCTGGTGCTTTCCCTGCTTGGGCTGGGGATCCCGGAAATGGCGCAGCTTATTCTGCCGCTGAGTCTATTCCTCGGCCTGCTGATGACCCTCGGTAAGCTGTACACCGAGAGTGAAATTACGGTGATGCATGCCTGCGGCCTGAGTAAAGCCGTACTGGTGAAAGCGGCGATGATACTGGCGCTGTTCACGGGCATTGTTGCGGCGGTGAATGTGATGTGGGCGGGCCCTATGTCTTCCCGTCATCAGGACGAAGTGCTGGCCGAGGCGAAAGCAAACCCCGGCATGGCGGCGCTCGCGCAGGGGCAGTTCCAGCAGGCGACTGACGGAAACTCTGTGCTGTTTATTGAGAGCGTTGACGGCAGTAAATTCAACGATGTATTTCTGGCGCAGCTGCGTCCTAAAGGTAACGCGCGTCCGTCCGTGGTGGTTGCCGATTCTGGCCAGCTTTCTCAGCGCAAAGACGGTTCTCAGGTCGTCACGCTGAATAAAGGCACCCGTTTCGAAGGCACCGCGATGCTGCGTGACTTCCGTATTACGGATTTCCAGAACTATCAGGCCATTATTGGTCATCAGGCGGTGGCGCTCGATCCGACGGATACCGAGCAAATGGATATGCGCACGCTGTGGAATACCGATACCGACAGAGCGCGGGCTGAGTTCCACTGGCGTATTACGCTCGTATTCACCGTGTTTATGATGGCACTGATTGTCGTGCCGCTGAGCGTGGTGAACCCGCGCCAGGGCCGCGTGCTCTCTATGCTGCCAGCGATGCTGCTTTACCTGATCTACTTCCTGCTGCAAACCTCGATTCGCTCTAACGGCGCGAAGGGTAAACTGGATCCGATGGTCTGGACGTGGTTCGTTAACAGCCTGTACATCTTACTGGCGCTGGGATTAAACCTGTGGGATACGGTGCCTGTGCGCCGCATACGTGCCCGATTCTCGCGTAAAGGAGCCATCTAATGCAGGCGTTTGGCGTTCTTGATCGCTATATTGGTAAAACCATTTTCACTACCATCATGATGACGTTGTTCATGCTGGTGTCGCTCTCCGGCATTATCAAATTTGTCGATCAGCTGAAAAAAGCCGGACAGGGCAGCTATGACGCGATGGGGGCGGGGATGTACACCCTGCTCAGCGTGCCAAAAGATGTGCAGATCTTCTTCCCGATGGCGGCTCTGCTGGGCGCGCTGCTGGGGCTGGGGATGCTGGCTCAGCGCAGCGAGCTGGTGGTGATGCAGGCCTCAGGCTTTACCCGTATGCAGGTTGCGCTGTCGGTAATGAAAACCGCAATCCCGCTGGTGCTGTTGACCATGGCGATTGGCGAGTGGGTGGCACCGCAGGGCGAGCAGATGGCGCGTAACTATCGTGCTCAGGCAATGTACGGTGGTTCACTGCTCTCGACTCAGCAAGGTTTATGGGCGAAAGACGGGAAAAACTTCGTCTACATCGAACGGGTAAAGGGTAATGATGAACTGGGCGGGGTGAGCATCTACGCGTTCAACGACCAGCGCCGTCTGGAGTCTGTCCGACACGCCTCTTCCGCGAAGTTTGACGCTGAACATAAGCAGTGGCGTTTGTCGCAGGTTGATGAATCTGACCTGACCGATCCAAAACAGATTACCGGGTCACAGACGGTGACCGGCACCTGGAAGACCAACCTCACGCCGGATAAGCTCGGGGTTGTTGCGCTGGATCCTGACGCGCTCTCTATCAGCGGCTTGCACAACTATGTGAAGTACCTGAAGTCGAGCGGGCAGGATGCCGGACGCTATCAGCTCAACATGTGGAGCAAAATCTTCCAGCCGATGTCCGTGGCGGTGATGATGCTGATGGCGCTGTCGTTTATCTTCGGCCCGCTGCGTAGCGTGCCGATGGGCGTGCGCGTCGTGACCGGTATTAGCTTCGGCTTTGTCTTCTATGTACTCGATCAGATCTTCGGTCCGCTGACGCTGGTTTATGGCATCCCGCCGATTATCGGTGCGCTGCTGCCGAGCGCCAGCTTCTTCCTGATCAGCCTCTGGCTGCTGCTGAAACGCTCCTGATTGACCTCTCCTCGCTTCCGGTGAACCGGAGGCGAGGCTAATCTCCTGTTTCACCCCGCACTTTTTCTCACAACCTTCAACGTCCCGCCTCGAATTTGAGTATTATTGAGCGATAAAGTCGTGAAGGGATCCTCTATGAAGCAAATTCGAATGCTAGCCCAGTACTACGTCGACCTGATGATGAAGCTTGGGCTGGTGCGTTTCTCCATGCTGCTGGCGCTGGCGCTGGTCGTTCTGGCGATTGTCGTGCAGATGGCCGTTACGATGGTTCTGCATGGTCAGGTCGAGAGTATCGACGTTATCCGCTCTATCTTCTTCGGCCTGCTCATTACCCCCTGGGCGGTCTATTTTCTTTCCGTGGTGGTCGAACAGCTTGAGGAGTCCCGTCAGCGCTTATCAAAACTGGTCGATAAGCTGGAGGAGATGCGCGAGCGCGACCTGAAGCTCAACGTTCAGCTTAAAGACAACATTGCTCAGTTGAATCAGGAAATTTCAGATCGTGTGAAGGCGGAGGCAGAGCGTCAGGCCACGCTGGAACAGCTGAAAATCGAAATGAAAGAGCGCGAGGTGACGCAGATCCAGCTTGAGCAGCAATCCTCCTTCCTGCGTTCGTTCCTGGATGCTTCGCCGGATCTGGTATTCTACCGTAACGAAGATAAAGAATTTTCAGGCTGTAACCGGGCGATGGAGCTCCTGACCGGGAAAAGCGAGAAGCAGCTGATTCACCTCAAGCCGCAGGACGTTTACTCCGAAGAGGCGGCCGCCAAGGTCATGGAGACGGACGAAAAAGTGTTCCGCCATAACGTCTCGCTGACCTACGAACAGTGGCTGGATTACCCGGACGGGCGCAAAGCCTGCTTTGAGATCCGTAAGGTGCCGTACTATGACCGCGTCGGGAAGCGCCACGGCCTGATGGGCTTCGGCCGTGATATTACCGAGCGTAAGCGCTATCAGGATGCGCTGGAGCGCGCCAGCCGCGACAAGACCACCTTCATCTCCACCATCAGCCATGAGCTTCGTACGCCGCTTAACGGCATTGTGGGGCTGAGCCGCATTCTGCTGGATACCGACCTGACCGCAGAGCAGGAAAAATACCTCAAAACGATTCACGTCTCGGCGGTCACGCTGGGTAATATCTTCAACGATATTATTGACATGGATAAGATGGAGCGCCGAAAGGTTCAGCTTGATAACCAGCCGGTTGATTTCACCAGCTTCCTTGCCGATCTGGAAAACTTGTCTGGTCTGCAGGCCCAGCAGAAGGGGCTGAATTTTGTCATGGAGCCCACCCTGCCGCTGCCGCATAAAGTGATTACCGACGGCACGCGGCTGCGTCAGATCCTGTGGAACCTCATCAGCAACGCGGTGAAATTTACCCAGAAGGGGCAGGTGGCGGTGCGTATTCGCTATGACGACGGCGACATGCTGCACTTCGAGGTGGAGGACTCCGGGATTGGTATTCCGCAGGAGGAGCAGGACAAGATTTTCGCGATGTACTACCAGGTGAAGGACAGCAACGGTGGAAAACCGGCCACTGGTACCGGAATCGGCCTGGCGGTGTCTAAGCGGCTGGCGAAGAGCATGGGGGGTGACATCACCGTTGCCAGCCAGGCGGGCAAAGGGTCAACCTTCACGCTGACGGTGCATGCGCCGGCGGTGGCGGAAGAGGTAGAGGATACCTTTGAAAACGACGATATGCCGCTGCCTGCGCTGCACGTCCTGCTTGTTGAGGATATTGAGCTTAACGTGATTGTAGCGCGCTCGGTGCTGGAAAAACTGGGCAACAGCGTGGATGTCGCGATGACCGGTAAAGCCGCGCTGGAGATGTTTACACCGGGTGAATATGACCTCGTTCTGCTGGATATCCAGTTGCCGGATATGACCGGGCTGGATATCTCGCGTGAACTGACGCGTCAGTACGCGGCTGATGAACTGCCGCCGCTGGTGGCGCTGACGGCGAACGTGCTGAAAGATAAAAAAGAGTACCTCGACGCCGGTATGGACGATGTACTCAGCAAGCCTCTGGCGGTGCCTGCTCTGACCGCCATGATCAAGAAGTTCTGGGATACCCACGATGAAGAGGAGAGCACCATGACGTCTGTTGATAGCGCAAAAGCCCAAACGATACTCGATACCGCGATGCTGGAGCAGTATATCGATCTGGTCGGCCCGAAACTGATTACCGACGGCCTGGCGGTGTTTGAGAAAATGATGCCGGGTTATCTGAGCGTGCTGGAGTCAAACCTGACGGCGCGTGACCAGAAGGGCATCGTGGAAGAAGGGCATAAAATCAAAGGCGCAGCCGGCTCGGTCGGGTTACGCCACCTGCAGCAGCTGGGTCAACAGATTCAGTCGCCTGATTTACCAGCTTGGGAAGATAACGTTGGTGATTGGGTTGAAGAGATGAAACAAGAGTGGCAGAACGATGTTGCGGTGCTTAAAGCCTGGGTGGATGCCAGAAAAAAATGACCCCGGCTAGACCGGGGTGCGCGAATACTGCGCCAACACCAGGGAAATCGTGGCTGCGCCTGTTTTTTAAAGTAATTTTCTAATGGGCGCCGCCGTAAAAATTTAGGCCGCACGCAGATAAGATAGCAAATCTTAAATGGTTTGTTACATGAATCAGTGAAATGTGTGAAGCATAGCGTTTTAATCAAAATTATTAATGTGCTTCAGCGAGTTGCAAAGAAGGATCGTCAAGATGAAAAAAATTGGTGTTGTCCTGAGCGGATGCGGTGTTTTTGATGGTTCAGAAATACATGAAGCCGTAATCACGCTGCTGGCCCTGACGAAACAGGGAGCAGAGGTTATCTGTTTTGCACCCGACAAAAATCAGTCGGATGTGATTAACCATCTGACCGGCGAGCCGATGGCCGAAACGCGTAACGTGCTGATTGAAGCCGCGCGTATTGCCCGGGGAGAGATTCATCCGCTGGCGAAGGCAGATGCCGCTGAACTGGATGCGCTCATTGTGCCGGGCGGCTTCGGCGCCGCGAAAAATCTCAGCACCTTTGCAGCCGAAGGTGCCGCATGCACGGTGGACCCTGATCTCAAAGCGCTGACGCTGGCGATGCATGCCGCGGGCAAGCCGCTGGGCTTTATCTGTATTGCACCGGCCATGCTGCCAAATATTTTCGATTTTCCGTTACGGCTGACGATCGGAACCGATATTGATACCGCAGAGGTCGTCGAGGATATGGGGGGCGAACACGTTCCGTGCCCGGTCGATGACATTGTGGTGGATGAGGACAACAAAGTTGTCACCACGCCCGCGTATATGCTGGCGAAGAATATTGCGGAAGCCGCCGTGGGCATTGAAAAGCTGGTCGCCCGGGTGCTGGTGCTGACGGAATGAGACGTCAGTTTTCCGCAGGCGCATGGGTGAAACGCCTTCTTTTCCGCATCGTACTCGTCCTGGCGGTGTTCTGGGGAGGTGGGCTGGCCGTGTTCAGCATTTTGCCGGTACCGTTTTCAGCGGTCATGGTTGAGCGCCAGCTTAGCGCGTGGTTCTCCGGTGATTTCGGCTATGTTGCCCATTCTGACTGGGTGAGCATGGATGAAATTTCTCCGTTCATGGGGCTGGCGGTTATCGCGGCGGAAGATCAAAAATTCCCGGAGCACTGGGGGTTCGATGTGGCTGCGATTGAAAAGGCGCTGGCCCATAACGAACGTCACGAAAACCGCGTGCGCGGTGCGTCAACGCTGTCGCAGCAGACGGCTAAAAACCTGTTCCTGTGGGATGGGCGAAGCTGGGTGCGAAAAGGGCTGGAAGCGGGTCTGACCCTGGGAATGGAAACGGTCTGGAGCAAAAAGCGTATTCTGACCGTTTACCTTAATATCGCCGAGTTCGGCGACGGGGTATTTGGTGTCGAAGCTGCATCACAACGCTATTTTAATAAACCTGCCAGCAGGCTGAGCATGTCGGAGGCGGCGCTGCTCGCGGCTGTTCTGCCTAATCCTGTCCGCTTCAAGGCCAGCGCCCCGTCAGGGTACGTGCGAAGCCGTCAGGCGTGGATCATGCGCCAGATGCGCCAGCTGGGTGGGGAAGGGTTTATGGAGAGAAATGCGTTAATGTAGGGCGGGTAAGCGCAGCGCCACCCGCCAGAATAGCAGGCCTAATCTTCGTCGAACCCGGCGTTAAACAGCGCAACTACCGCTGCCAGAGCTTCCTCTTCCTGAGGACCGGTGGCTTCAACCTCAATCTGACGCCCTTTGGCGGAGTCCAGCATCAGCAGCGCAATAACGCTGTTGGCTTCCGCTTCGGTGCCTTCGTCATTACGCAGCAGCACTTCTGCATCGAAACCCTGCATCAGCTCAAACAGCTTCATCGCCGGGCGTGCATGCATGCCCAGCTTATTGGTGATCTCAACGGTTTGTTTTACGGTCATGTTTTACGTTTTTCCAGCGTGCGATGACGGGACTGAACGTTCTTACCGCGCGAGCGGAAATAGTCGGCCAGCTGTTCGGCGATGTAGACCGAACGATGTTTACCGCCGGTACAGCCAATCGCCACCGTCAGGTAGCTACGATTGTTTGTCTCCAGCATAGGTAACCATAGCTCAAGGTAGCTTCGCGTCTGGTAGATAAAATTGTGAACTTCTGTGTGTCGGTCGAGGAACGCCGCCACGGGCTTATCCAGACCGGTCATTGGACGCAGTTTGGGATCCCAGTGCGGGTTCGGCAGGAAGCGCACGTCGAAAACATAGTCCGCATCAATCGGAATACCGTGTTTAAAGCCGAAGGATTCGAACACCATCGTCAGCTCGCGCTCGCGTTTGCCCAGCAGCCGGGTTCGCAGCATTTCCGCCAGCTCGTGAACGGACATCTCTGAGGTGTCGACAATCAGATCGGCACGAGAGCGCAGCGGCTCAAGCAGATCGCTCTCTTCGTCGATGGCGCTCTCCAGCGAAAGATTCTTGCTGGAAAGCGGGTGCAGACGACGGGTGTCGCTGTAGCGGCGGATCAGGGTATTGCGGTCGGCATCAAGGAACAGCAGCTGAGGCGAGAACGCGTCAGGCAGGTTACTCATTGCCTGTTCGAAGATCTCTGGCGATTCCGGCATGTTACGAACGTCGATACTGACGGCGGCGGAGGTTTGTCTCTCCGCTAACGTGCGTGCCAGATCGGGCAATAACACGACCGGCAGGTTATCGACGCAGTAAAAACCCATGTCTTCCAGCGCGCGCAGGGCAACGGATTTCCCCGACCCTGAACGACCGCTGACAATCATCAGCACCATGTTCCGTTTCTCCTCAGGACAACAGATGTGAAGGCCATCACCTGGTTATGCGTCATCCTGATTGCCTTCTGCTTCAGTGATAATTTGATAAAGCTCTTCATCACTTTGGGCTGAGCGCAGTCGACGGCAGATCGTTTTATCCGCCAGACGTTTAGCAACCAGCGAAAGCGTATGCAGGTGGGTCTTGGTCTGGTCGGCAGGCACCAGCAGCGCGAAGAGGAGATCGACGGGCTGGTTATCAATGGCGTCAAAAGCGATTGGGGTTTCCAGTTGCACAAACACACCGACGGCACGCAGGGTGTCCTCTTCCAGCTTGCCGTGTGGGATCGCGATGCCGTTGCCGATACCGGTACTGCCCATCTTTTCACGGGTCAGAATGGCTTCGAACACCACCTGCGGCGGCAGGCCCAGCTGTTTTGCAGCCAATTCACTGATGATCTCCAGCGCACGTTTTTTGCTCTGGCAGTGAACGGCACTGCGGGTACATTCCTGGTTAAGGACATTGCTCAGTTGAAGAGCGGAATCGTTGTTCATCATAATTTCACCTAAGCGCTAACTGTACAAATGGCCCGTTGTGTTTCACAACAGGCCGTCCTGCACCCGTTAACTGCCCGGACAATTAGTGTTGTTTCAGTTTATCTTTATGTTTATTGAGCTGTCGCGCAAGCTTGTCAATCAAGCCGTCGATAGCCGCGTACATGTCTTGCCCTTCCGCACTGGCATGGAGTTCACCCCCGTTAACATGCAGGGTTGCATCCGAGATATGAGTCACTTTCTCCACTTTTAACACAACGTAGACCTGATTGATCCTTTCGAAATACTGCTCGAGTTTCGCGAACTTAGCGTTCACGAAGTCACGTAAAGCCTCAGTAATCTCGACGTTATGTCCTGTGATATTGAGCTGCATAGTGTCTTCCTTATCGGTTGTGTCAGACCAGCTGTTTACGCTGGTTAGACGGCGGAATGGATAAAGACTCTCGATACTTCGCAACAGTACGACGTGCCACCATAATACCCTGATCGGACAGCATGGTGGTCAACTTACTGTCACTTAGTGGCTTCGCGGGATTCTCCGCGGCGATCAACTTCTTCACCAGGGCGCGAATCGCCGTTGAGGAGGCTTCGCCGCCACCCTCGGTGTTCACGTGGCTGGAGAAGAAATACTTAAGCTCAAAAATACCGCGCGGACTGTGCAGATACTTCTGCGTAGTAACGCGGGAAATAGTGGATTCATGCATCTCGACGGCCTGGGCGATATCCGCCAGCACCATCGGCTTCATATACTCTTCGCCCTGCTCAAAGAATGCCTGCTGCTGTTCGACGATGCAGCGGCTCACGCGAAGCAGGGTATCATTCCGGCTCTCCAGGCTCTTGATCAACCATCGCGCTTCCTGAAGATTGCTGCGAATATATTGATTGTCAGAGTCGTTGCGCGCGCTGGTACACATGGAGGCGTACTGCTGGTTGATTTGCAGGCGAGGGATGCTGTCAGAGTTCAGTTCAACGACCCAGCGGTCATTGTGTTTTCTGACCAGCACGTCCGGGATAACGTACTCGGGTTCGCTGGTCTGGATCGACTGACCGGGACGCGGATCGAGGGACTGGATCAGATTTACCGCCTCTTTCAGCACCTCTTCCTTCAGGCGCGTGACGCGCATCAGGGTGCGGAAATCGTGGTTAGCCAGAAGATCCAGATGATCGCTGATGATTAAGCGTGCCTCGTCGAGCCACGGCGTCTCTTTGCTGAACTGAGAAAGCTGGATCAGCAAACAGTCGCGCAGGTCTTTAGCGGCCACCCCGACCGGATCGAAGCGCTGAATGCGTTTCAGTACCGCTTCAATCTCCTCAATCTCAATCTCTTCATCGCCGATGCTTTCCAGAATGTCGTCCAGCGTGACGGTCAAATAACCGGTGTCATCAACGGCGTCGACAATCGAGGTGGCAATGGCGCGGTCGGTATCGGAGAAGGGGGTAAGCTCTACCTGCCACATCAGGTAATCCTGCAGCGACTGGGTGGTTTCGCCCTGGTAGACCGGTAGCTCGTCGTCCTGGTAGTCTGCACGCGTGCCGGAGGGGGTTCCGGCGGTATAGATTTCATCCCAGCTGGCATCCAGCGGAAGCTCGTCCGGCATCTCTTTTTGTTCGAGTGCATCCGCGGTGTCGAGCGCTTCTGTGTCCTGTGACTGCTGGGTATCTACCTCGTCATGAAGATCGGCTTGCTCCAGCAGGGGATTGCTGTCCAGCGCCTGCTGGAGCTCCTGCTGGAGTTCTAAGGTGGACAGTTGCAACAGACGAATTGCCTGCTGTAACTGCGGCGTCATCGCCAGCTGTTGGCTGAGCCTTAATTGCAAACCTTGCTTCATGTTCAGAGCATTTTTCTCCGGTTCGGCGTTACGTTACCTCTACCCTATCAGAGTCTGAAGTCTTCCCCAAGATAGACGCGCTTAACATGATCGTCTTCGAGGATCTGCTGCGGCGTACCGTGAGCGATCAGATTGCCCTGGCTCACGATATACGCGCGTTCACATACCGCCAGCGTTTCACGAACGTTGTGGTCGGTGATCAGCACGCCAAGTCCGCTGTCACGCAGATGCTCGATAATGCGTTTAATGTCGATAACGGAGATCGGGTCAACGCCCGCAAACGGTTCATCCAGAAGGATAAACTTCGGATTGGCGGCCAGCGCGCGCGCAATCTCAACACGACGGCGTTCCCCCCCGGACAAGGCCTGGCCCAGGCTGTCGCGCAGATGTTCGATATGAAACTCTTCCATCAGCTCGTTGGCGCGATCCTGACGCTGTTCGTTGGTCAGGTCGTCGCGAATTTGCAGGACCGCCATCAGGTTATCAAAGACGCTCAGACGACGGAAAATAGAGGCTTCCTGCGGCAGATAGCCGATGCCACGGCGCGCGCGCGCGTGCAGCGGCAGCAGGCTGATATCTTCATCGTCAATAATAATGTTGCCGGCATCGCGCGGCACAATACCCACCACCATGTAGAAGGTGGTGGTTTTACCCGCACCGTTCGGGCCAAGCAGGCCCACAATTTCGCCGGAGTTGACGGTCAGACTGACATCTTCTACGACACGGCGGCCCTTATAGGCCTTCGCGAGATTTTTTGCAGTTAATGTTGCCATAGCGAATTAGTTACTCTTCTTCTGTGCCGGGGCCTGGCCCTTGCCTTTGTCCTGCAGCTGCGACGGAACCAGCACGGTGGTTACGCGTTTGCCTTTCTCGCTGGAGGCCTGCATTTTTTGCTCTTTCACCAGATAGGTAATCTGGTCACCGGTAATATTGCTGTCCAGCTGTTCCAGATACGCGTTTCCGGTCAGGATGACCAGGTCCTTCGCCAGTTCATAGTGCATATGCGAGGCGTGGCCCTTCACCGGCTTGCCGTTGTCCTGCATCTGGTAGAAGGTGGCCGGGTTGCCGTAACCATCAATGATCTCTTTGCCCTGCTCGCCGCCCGGACGGGTAACGACCACTTTATCGGCGTTAATTTTGATGGTCCCCTGAGTCATGACGACGTTACCCGTGAAGGTGACGACGTTACCCTGCATATCGAGAGACTGGGTGTCGGACTCGATATGGATCGGCTGGTCGGTATCGCCCGTTACAGCAAGCGCGGGGAGACTGGCCGCCAGCATCGCGCTGGCGATAATTACTTTAAGGCTGAGTTTGTTTGTTTTGAATTTCATAGGAGGTTCTAACCTTTTCAATCAGCTCGGCGTTCTTGCTGCGTAAGTTCCCGCGCATTCTTAAACCGCTGGAATTAAATGTTGTGCCATACAGTGTGACCAGATCCTGCGACGTCACGTCCTGGGTTACCAGGTTGATCTGGGCATTATCCGTCGTAATTTTTCGCAGTTGCGAGTCAGCGGTCAGGGCGTTGACTTCAACGTGGCCATACAGATAAAGCATACGATCATTTGTCAGTTTGGCCCGATCTGACTTAATTGACCACGTCGGCACTTTGTCTTTATCGAAAGTGGTCATGACAGGTTGGGTAAACCACGAAACGCCGTCATCGGAAAAGTATTCAACGTGCTGGGCAATCAGGCGATAATTCAGCGCACCTTCCGGGCTATAGACCACGGTGTCGCTGTGATCGCTTTTATAGGTTGGATCGTTATTGTTGACGACTTCCGTTTGCGTATCGTCGCGATCGGCAAGGTTCACGCCAATCAATACCAGTGCGACAAGCGAAAGCAGAATGATAACCCAACGTCTGGTTTTACTCATATCGATTGCCCTTTGGCTTCATCAAGCTTGCCCTGCGCCAGCAGAAGCAGATCGCAGACTTCACGGACGGCACCCCGGCCACCGTTGATGTGGGTAACGTAGTCAGCGCGCGGGATCAACAGCGGATGAGCATCAGCAACCGCGATGCTGAGACCGACTTCAGCCATCACCGGCCAGTCAATCAGGTCGTCTCCAACGTAGGCCACGTTTTCCGGTGCGATAGCCAGTTTACCCAGTAAATCATTGAACGCTGCCATCTTATCGGATTGACCCTGGTAAAGATGGGTAATGCCTAAGGTTTCACAGCGGTCTTCTACCAGTTTAGCTTTTCGTCCGGTGATGATAGCAACCTCGATACCCGAGGTGAGCGCACAGCGGATACCGTAGCCGTCGCGAACGTTAAACGCTTTCAGCTCTTCACCATTATTGCCCATGTAAATCAGGCCATCGGAAAGTACGCCATCCACATCCAGAATGAGCAGACGAATATTTTCCGCCTTTGCCATCATCTGGGTACTGACCGGACCATAACAGGTTGCAAGGGATGCACCCGCATTACTCATTGTCTTATCCTTTATTACACTACGCCAGCGCGCAGCAGATCATGCATATGTACCACACCCAGCAACTGGTCGCCATCGGCAACCATAACGGAGGTGATATGGCGGGACTGCATCAGGTTCAGCACATCCACGGCCAGCGTTCCCGGACGCACGCGAATGCCGCCGGGCGTCATCACATCGGCAATGCCGAGCGTGCGGACATCTACACCCATGTCGAACACGCGACGCAGGTCGCCATCGGTGAAGATCCCCTGAATTTTCATCAGATCGTCGCACACGACCGTCATACCCAAATTCTTACGGGTGATTTCCAGCAGCGCATCACGCAGGGAGGCTTCTTTGCTGACGTGAGGGATCTCATCCCCGGTGTGCATAATATCGTTTACCCGCAGCAGCAGCTTGCGCCCCAGCGCGCCGCCCGGATGGGAGAGCGCGAAATCTTCCGGCGTAAAACCGCGAGCTTCAAGCAGCGCGACGGCAAGCGCATCGCCCATGACCAGCGCGGCGGTGGTGCTGGACGTTGGTGCCAGGCCGAGCGGGCAGGCCTCTTTCGGTACTTTAACGCACAGATGAATATCGGCCGCACGCGCCATGCTACTTTCCGGACGGCTGGTCATGCAAATCAGCGGCACCTGCAGACGCTTCAGTACGGGGATCAATGCCAGAATTTCATTGGACTCACCGGAGTTGGACAGCGCGATAACGACATCCTGCGGCGTGACCATCCCCAGGTCGCCGTGCGCGGCTTCCCCCGGATGTACAAAGAAGGACGAGGTTCCGGTGCTGGCAAACGTTGCCGCCATTTTGCGCCCAATGTGGCCGGACTTGCCCATCCCCATCACCACGACTTTCCCGGCACAGTAGAATATCTTCTCACATGCCAGACTAAAATCCTGATTAATGTACTGATCTAACTGCGCCAGACCTTCACGTTCAATCTCCAGAACCTCTTTGCCTGCTTTCTGAAAGTCAAAACCCGGCTGCAATTCTATTTGCGACATAATGCGTTTCCGTTTACCCAGAGAGAAGAGGCGAGAGCCAGTACAGCATCGCCATCCATACGATAAATCCACCCGTCAGCAGCGCGCCTGCGCCTTTGCCGATCTGGCGTTGCCGCCGCCAGCAGAGCAGGGCAAATATCACGCTGACCAGCAACATCACCCCGTAATCGCGTGAAAACGCCAGAGGATTAAACGGCCCCGGCGTAATCAGAGCCGGCAGGCCCATGACAATCGCGATATTAAATATGTTCGAGCCGATGATATTACCAATGGCGATGTCATCTTCCCCTTTACGCGCCCCCGCAATGGCGGTGGCCAGCTCCGGCAGGCTGGTGCCGATAGCAATAACCGTCAGGCCAATCGTCAGTTCGCTCATGGCGAAATAGTTCGCCAGTACCGTCGCGTTATCCACGACCATGCGCGTTGCCATCGGCATGATAATCAGCGCAACGCCAAGCCAGAGGAGGGCGACCGGCAGCGTGCCTTCCCGCGGGAGTTCGGCAACCTGTTCACGCGTCAGGCTATCCTGACCCTGTTTTTCCGCCTGGCGGGCAATTTTAACACTATACAGTAACCAGATGACGGCCAACGCCAGCAGGAAAATGCCGTCGCTATAGCTCAGTACGCCATCATAAAATACGCACCCTGCCAGCAGGCTTACGACTAACATTAGCGGCAATTCACGGCGCAGAACATCAGAATGCACGCGAAATGGATGGAGCAGTGCCGCAAGGCCTAAAATCAGTAATATATTGACGATGTTAGAGCCAATCGCGGTGCCAATTGCCAGGTCTAACTGACCATGCAGCGACGCCGAGACGGAGACGATGATTTCAGGAAGTGACGTGCCAACGCTGACCACGGTCATCCCGATGACTACAGGCGGTATACCCGTCAGGCGACACAGGATAGATGCAGCAAAGACTAAACGGTCAGCACTGTAGACCACTAACAGTAAACCAATGATTAACAGTGCTGTTGCTAAAAGCATCAAAAGTCCTTTCTTCAGGTATACTTGTCGGTCCATCGCGCGGGAATGGCTGGACTGCATACGGTCTGAGGCGTAACGAATTCCTAATTTTGACTTTATGCGCCGGAAAAGTAAAACAAATGCCAGCTTTCGCTAACCTCAACGGCTAATATTCTGTAAAAATGCGGGGTTAAGGGCTGATTCAGGCTGCACGTCTTAACGTGAGCAGGGTAAGAAAGGAACTATAAATGAGCCAAACGATGGCGAATATCGTCGATGTCCGCGGTGTGAGTTTTTCTCGCGGCAATCGACTGATATTCGATGATATTTCGTTGACCGTACCGCGTGGCAAAATCACCGCCATCATGGGGCCGTCCGGGATCGGTAAAACGACCCTCCTGCGCCTAATTGGTGGTCAGATCCCACCGGATAGCGGTGAAATCCTCTTCGATGGCGAAAACGTCCCGGAGATGTCGCGCTCGCGCCTGTATACTGTCCGCAAACGTATGAGTATGCTCTTTCAGTCGGGGGCGTTGTTCACCGACATGAACGTCTTTGATAACGTGGCCTATCCGCTACGCGAGCATACCAGCCTGCCGCCTGAGCTGCTGAAAAGCACGGTGATGATGAAGCTTGAAGCTGTGGGGTTGCGGGGAGCCGCGAAGCTAATGCCTTCGGAGCTGTCCGGCGGGATGGCGCGCCGCGCCGCGCTGGCGCGAGCCATTGCATTAGAGCCCGATTTAATCATGTTCGATGAACCGTTCGTCGGGCAGGATCCCATCACGATGGGCGTGCTGGTAAAGCTCATCTCTGAACTGAACAGCGCGCTCGGCGTCACCTGTATCGTGGTGTCTCACGATGTACCGGAAGTGTTGAGCATTGCCGATTACGCCTATATCGTGGCGGACAAAAAGATCGTTGCACACGGTAGCGCCCAGGCGCTGCAGGAAAATTGCGATCCACGCGTGCGGCAGTTCCTCGACGGTATTGCTGACGGACCCGTACCGTTCCGCTACCCGGCGGGCGATTATCGTGACGATTTACTGGGAATAGGGAGTTAAGCCACTCATGCTGTTAAATGCGTTGGCCGCTCTCGGACACCGTGGCATAAAAACCATCAGGACGTTCGGGCGTGCCGGATTGATGTTATTCAACGCGCTGGTCGGCAAGCCGGAGTTTAGCAAGCACGCCCCTCTGCTGGTGCGTCAGCTTTATAATGTCGGCGTGCTGTCGATGCTCATCATTATTGTTTCCGGTCTGTTTATCGGCATGGTGCTGGGGCTGCAGGGCTACCTTGTTCTGACAACCTACAGTGCGGAAACCAGCCTCGGAATGCTGGTGGCGCTTTCGCTGCTGCGCGAATTGGGTCCGGTTGTGGCGGCACTGCTGTTTGCCGGACGCGCTGGGTCGGCATTAACGGCTGAGATTGGCCTGATGCGTGCGACCGAGCAGCTATCCAGCATGGAGATGATGGCGGTCGATCCGCTGCGTCGCGTGATCTCGCCGCGTTTCTGGGCGGGGGTGATCTCGCTCCCGCTACTGACTATTCTGTTTGTCGCCGTGGGGATCTGGGGCGGTTCGCTGGTTGGGGTCCACTGGAAAGGCATCGATGCCGGCTTCTTCTGGTCCGCGATGCAGGACGCCATCGACCTGCGAATGGATCTGGTTAACTGCCTGATTAAAAGCGTGGTGTTTGCCATTACGGTCACCTGGATTGCATTGTTCAATGGTTACGATGCCATCCCGACCTCGGCGGGCATTAGCCGTGCAACTACACGTACTGTCGTACATTCGTCGCTGGCCGTACTGGGCCTGGATTTTGTGCTCACCGCACTGATGTTTGGGAATTGAGTTCATGCAAACGAGAAAAAATGAAATTTGGGTCGGCGTTTTCCTGCTGCTGGCGCTGCTGGCGGCGCTGTTTATCTGCCTGAGAGCGGCGGATATCACCTCAGTACGCACCGAGCCGACGTATCGCATCTATGCCACGTTCGATAACATCGGCGGGCTGAAGGCGCGTTCACCGGTCCGCATTGGCGGTGTGGTGATCGGCCGCGTATCTGACATTACGCTCGATGAGAAAACGTATCTGCCGCGCGTTGCGATGGATATCGAAGAACGTTACAACCACATTCCGGACACCAGCTCCCTTTCTATCCGTACTTCCGGCCTGCTGGGTGAACAATATCTGGCACTTAACGTCGGCTTTGAAGATCCCGAGCTGGGAACGACTATCCTTAAAGACGGTAGCGTTATCCAGGATACGAAGTCCGCGATGGTGCTGGAGGACATGATTGGTCAGTTCCTTTACAACAGTAAAGGGGATGATAAAAAGTCTGACGATGCCCCTGCGCAGAGTGAAGACCATACCAACGTTGCGCCGACCCCTGGTGCTGCGAATTAATTCAGGAGAAGTCATTCATGTTTAAACGACTGTTAATGGTTGCCATGCTGGTCATTGCCCCTCTCACTGCGGCACATGCTGCGGATCAGAGCAACCCGTACAAACTGATGGACGAAGCTGCGAAGAAAACCTTCGACCGTCTCAAAAACGAACAGCCAAAAATTCGCGCGAATCCTGACTATCTGCGTGACGTGGTTGACCAGGAACTGCTGCCGTATGTGCAGATCAAATATGCGGGAGCGCTGGTGCTGGGCCGCTATTACAAAGACGCCACCCCGGCGCAGCGTGAGGCCTATTTTGCCGCATTCCGTGAATACCTGAAGCAGGCGTATGGTCAGGCGCTGGCGATGTACCACGGTCAGACCTATCAGATCGCCCCGGAGCAGCCGCTGGGTGATGCGACCATCGTGCCTATTCGCGTAACGATCATCGATCCTAACGGCCGTCCGCCGGTGCGCCTGGATTTCCAGTGGCGTAAAAACAGCCAGACCGGCCACTGGCAGGCGTATGACATGATCGCCGAAGGGGTGAGCATGATCACCACTAAACAAAACGAGTGGAGCGACCTGCTGCGCACCAAGGGCATTGATGGCCTGACCGCACAGCTGCAGTCCATTGCTCGTCAGAAAATTACCCTGGACGAGAAGAAGTAATGTCGCAGCAACTCCGCTGGTCGCGTGAAGGTGAGACGTTAAGGCTGTCAGGTGAGCTGGACCAGGATCTGCTGAACCCACTGTGGGATAAACGCCAGGAAGCGATGCAGGGCGTGACGCTTATCGACTTAACCGACGTCACGCGGGTGGATACGGCAGGCGTTGCGCTGCTCGCCCATCTGGTTGCCGTGGGCAAAAAGCAGGGAACAAGCGTCATGCTTCATGGCGCGAGTGACAATGTCGTTACCCTTGCGCAACTCTACAATCTGCCTCAGGACGTACTGCCTCGTTAATATTTTCAGTGCGTTACTTCCGAAAGCCCTGACAGTTTCATCGTCGGGGCTTTTTGCTTGTTTAAGACGACGCCACTTTGCTCTAAGATGTTGGGCTTGTTTTCACTATCAGATGATTAAGAGCCCATGGAAAATCATGAAATCCAGACAGTGCTGATGAATGCACTCTCCCTTCAGGAAGCCCACGTCACTGGCGATGGCAGTCACTTCCAGGTTATTGCTGTGGGTGAGATGTTCGACGGTATGAGCCGTGTGAAGAAGCAGCAGGCTGTGTACGCGCCGCTGATGGAATATATTGCGGATAACCGCATCCACGCCCTGTCGATTAAAGCGTTCACCCCGCAAGAGTGGGCACGCGATCGCAAACTAAACGGTTTTTGAGCTGAGGGCGACAGGCCCGCAGCACGGTTGAATTTATAAGAGAGCACACAATGGATAAATTTCGTGTACAGGGGCCAACGCGTCTCCAGGGCGAAGTCACAATTTCTGGCGCGAAGAACGCCGCGCTGCCAATCCTCTTTGCTGCGCTGCTCGCGGAAGAGCCGGTAGAAATTCAGAACGTACCGAAGCTGAAAGATATCGACACGACCATGAAGTTGCTCACCCAGTTGGGCACTAAAGTTGAGCGCAACGGTTCCGTCTGGATCGACGCCAGCAACGTGAACAACTTCTCTGCGCCTTACGATCTGGTTAAAACCATGCGTGCATCTATCTGGGCGCTTGGCCCGCTGGTGGCACGTTTCGGTCAGGGTCAGGTTTCGCTGCCGGGCGGTTGCGCCATCGGCGCGCGTCCGGTTGACCTGCATATTTTTGGCCTGGAGAAACTGGGCGCAGAGATCAAGCTGGAAGAGGGTTACGTTAAGGCCTCCGTCAACGGTCGTCTGAAAGGCGCGCACATTGTCATGGACAAAGTGAGCGTAGGCGCTACCGTCACCATCATGTCTGCGGCAACGCTGGCAGAAGGTACCACCATCATCGAAAACGCCGCGCGCGAACCGGAGATCGTGGATACCGCCAATTTCCTCGTGGCGCTGGGCGCGAAGATTTCCGGCCAGGGTACTGACCGCATCACCATTGAAGGCGTTGAGCGTCTGGGCGGTGGTGTGTATCGCGTTCTGCCGGACCGTATCGAAACCGGCACCTTCCTGGTGGCTGCGGCGATCTCTGGCGGTAAGATTGTCTGCCGTAATGCACAGCCAGACACTCTGGATGCCGTTCTGGCGAAGCTGCGTGAAGCGGGTGCCGATGTTGAAACCGGTGAAGACTGGATCAGCCTCGACATGCACGGCAAGCGTCCTAAAGCGGTGACCGTGCGTACGGCTCCGCATCCGGCATTCCCGACCGATATGCAGGCACAGTTCACTCTGCTGAACCTGGTGGCCGAAGGAACCGGTGTGATTACCGAGACGATTTTCGAGAACCGTTTTATGCACGTACCGGAACTGATCCGTATGGGTGCACATGCTGAGATCGAAAGTAACACCGTGATTTGCCATGGCGTTGAGAAACTGTCCGGTGCTCAGGTAATGGCAACGGATCTGCGTGCGTCTGCAAGCCTGGTGCTGGCGGGCTGTATCGCGGAAGGCACAACGGTGGTGGATCGTATTTATCACATCGATCGTGGCTATGAACGTATTGAAGACAAACTGCGCGCGCTGGGTGCCAATATCGAGCGTGTGAAGGGCGAGTAATCGTTCCGGCAGCCCCCTGCCAGAAATGACCGGGGGGTTGCTATTCCTGTCAAAAAAACCGTTATCCCTGCGGTTCTGTTTTTGCTTTTCTCTGGCGCATCATGCGCGTTCTGTCGATAAATTCATGAGTAACAGGATCGTGATAACGTGAAGGCCAGATCACCCACGGGTGCGTTTCCAGCGCCGTCGCGATAATCAATTCTCCCTTTGGCCAGGGGCGGGTCAGGGCGTTGGCCAGGGTGGAAGAACTCAGACCATGGCGGCGGGACTCTGCTGCAAGTGACGTACCTCTTTTGCGCAGTGCCGCAATGATATCTGCCGTATGCCAGTCGATAAATTTCGTATCCATAACGCTGTCCTTAAGTTCGGATTCACCTACGCCGTTTCTTCTGAAACGACTGGCTTACTATACTCATTTCGACTTCTTGTTCTAAAAAGTTCGCGTTACTTGAAGGGATATTCAGAATAAGACATGGCTTTATTCATGCGGGCTTTAACCCGATTCATTTACATGAATGCGGAATTTATTGGTGCGTTTTTGAACCTCCCCGCGATGGATACGGGGAGGTGGGTGCAAGATTAACGGTCGCGTTGAACAGCGATATGGGCAAGACCAATCAGAGCATCGCGCCATGGGCTGTCTGGAATAACCTGGAGAGCTTCGATGGCTTTGTCAGCCTCTTCTTCAGCACGCTGACGCGTCCATTCCAGCGAGCCGCAGATGGCCATCGTTTCCAGTACAGGTTCCAGAAGATGGCGGCCATTTCCCTGTTCGATCGCCTCACGGATCATTTTCGCCTGGTCGGCCGTTCCGTTACGCATCGCGTGAAGCAGTGGCAGGGTCGGTTTGCCTTCGTTCAGGTCATCGCCAACGTTTTTGCCAAGCGTTTCGCCGTCTGCGCTGTAGTCCAGCAAATCATCAATCAGCTGGAATGCCGTACCCAGATAGCGTCCATAATCCTGCAGTCCTTTCTCCTGCGCCTCGGAACAGCCAGCCAGGATGCCGGAACACTGGGCGGCCGCTTCAAACAGGCGCGCTGTTTTGCTGTAGATAACGCGCATGTAGTTTTCTTCAGTGATGTCCGGGTCGTTGACGTTCATCAGCTGTAGCACTTCGCCTTCAGCGATGACGTTAACGGCTTCGGACATCACCTCGAGCACTTTCAGAGAGCCCAGGCTGGTCATCATCTGGAAGGCGCGGGTATAGATAAAGTCCCCGACCAGAACGCTGGCGGCGTTCCCGAAGGCAGCGTTTGCCGTGGCTTTGCCACGACGCATATCGGATTCATCCACAACATCGTCATGCAGAAGCGTCGCGGTGTGAATAAATTCGATCAGCGCGGCGATCGTCACATGGGCATTTCCCTGATAGCCAACGGCTCTGGCAGCCAGAATGGCAATCATCGGGCGAATGCGTTTACCGCCGCCGCTGACAATGTAATAGCCCAGCTGATTGATCAGTTGAACGTCAGAGTTGAGTTGCTCCAGGATTGCTGCATTTACACCCGCCATATCTTGCGCGGTTAACTCGTTGATTTTTTCTAAATTCATCGCAAAAGCCGGGCTTTTTATCCTGTTGATCCCATCTTAAATGGGGTAACGAAGGGTTTCGGTTTATCAATAGTAGTGCTGATTGTACTGAAAAAACGGCTCAGATAAACGTTACCGTACGTGTTGTGTTTTTTTTCTTCATGTATTGACGGTAGCACTTGTCAAAGGCTCGCGTTTTGCGTAATATTCGCGCCCTATTGTGAATATTTATAGCGCACTCTGATTCATACGAGGACGTGCGCGGAAGCGGAGTTTATATGTACGCGGTTTTCCAAAGTGGTGGTAAACAACACCGAGTAAGCGAAGGTCAGACCGTTCGCCTGGAAAAGCTGGACATCGCAACTGGCGAATCTGTTGAGTTCGCAGAAGTTCTGATGATCGCAAACGGTGAAGAAGTCAAAATCGGCGTTCCTTTCGTTGATGGCGGCGTTATCAAAGCTGAAGTTGTTGCACACGGTCGTGGCGAGAAAGTTAAAATCGTTAAGTTTCGTCGTCGTAAACACTACCGTAAGCAGCAGGGCCACCGTCAGTGGTTCACTGATGTGAAAATTACTGGCATCAGCGCCTAAGACCTGAGGAGAGATTTAAATGGCACATAAAAAGGCTGGCGGCTCCACACGTAACGGTCGCGATTCAGAAGCTAAACGCCTGGGCGTTAAGCGTTTCGGTGGCGAATCCGTTCTGGCGGGTAGCATCATCGTTCGTCAACGTGGTACCAAATTCCACGCTGGCAACAACGTAGGTTGCGGTCGTGACCACACTCTGTTTGCTAAAGCAGACGGTAAAGTGAAATTTGAAGTTAAAGGCCCGAACAACCGTAAATACATCAGCATCGTTGCTGAGTAAGGTTTTCTCGGTCCGGTAACGGATTAAAGCCCCGCAACGTGTTGCGGGGCTTTTTACATTGGAAACCCGGAAAATTTTCTGTAGGGAAAACGGGCATGAAGCAGCAGGCCGGCATTGGTATTCTTTTGGCGCTCACGACCGCAATGTGCTGGGGTGCGCTGCCAATTGCAATGAAGCAGGTACTGGAAGTGATGGAGCCGCCTACGGTGGTCTTTTATCGCTTCCTGATGGCAAGCATTGGTCTCGGGACCATCCTTGCAGTTAAAGGCAAGCTTCCACCGCTACGGCTCTTCCGCAAACCTCGATGGCTGGTGTTACTGGCCATTGCGACGGGCGGTCTGTTCGGTAACTTTATCCTGTTCAGCTCTTCCCTGCAGTATTTGAGCCCTACGGCGTCTCAGGTGATTGGTCAGCTTTCGCCTGTGGGCATGATGGTCGCGAGCGTGTTCATCCTCAAAGAGAAGATGCGCGGGACGCAGATTATCGGGGCAAGCATGCTGCTATGCGGCCTGGTGATGTTCTTCAACACCAGCCTGATCGAGATTTTTACCCGGCTTACGGACTACACCTGGGGCGTGATCTTCGGCGTGGGTGCAGCAACGGTCTGGGTGAGCTATGGCGTCGCGCAAAAGGTGTTATTGCGTCGCCTGGCCTCACAGCAGATCCTTTTTTTGCTGTACACTTTGTGTACAGTGGCATTATTGCCGTTAGCGAAGCCGGGCGTCATTACCCAGCTGAGCGACTGGCAACTGGCGTGCCTCATTTTTTGTGGGCTTAACACGCTGGTCGGTTATGGCGCGCTGGCGGAAGCGATGGCGCGCTGGCAGGCAGCACAGGTGAGCGCATTGATCACGCTTACCCCGCTGTTTACGCTGTTATTTTCAGATTTGTTATCAATGGCCTGGCCCGATGTCTTCGTCAGACCGATGCTCAACCTGTTGGGCTATCTCGGTGCGTTTGTCGTGGTTGCGGGCGCGATGTATTCCGCCATTGGTCATCGTCTTTGGGGACGTTGGCGCAAAAATGAAGCGGTCGTAGTAGTCCCCCGCTCAGGCGAATGAGTTACGGAGAGTAAAATGAAGTTTGTTGATGAAGCGACGATTCTGGTCGTGGCAGGTGATGGCGGTAACGGTTGTGTAAGCTTCCGCCGTGAAAAATATATTCCTCGTGGCGGCCCTGACGGCGGTGACGGTGGCGATGGTGGTGACGTGTGGCTGGAAGCGGATGAAAACCTCAACACGCTGATCGACTACCGCTTTGAAAAATCCTTCCGCGCAGAACGCGGACAGAACGGCCAGAGCCGTGACTGTACCGGTAAACGCGGTAAAGACGTGACCATTAAGGTTCCGGTCGGTACGCGCGTTATCGATCAGGGCACCGGTGAAACCATGGGCGATATGACCAAACACGGTCAGCGCCTGATGGTGGCGAAAGGCGGCTGGCACGGTCTGGGTAACAGCCGTTTCAAATCTTCCGTTAACCGTACCCCGCGTCAGAAAACGATGGGTACCCCGGGTGATAAGCGCGACCTGCAACTTGAACTGATGCTGCTGGCTGACGTGGGCATGCTGGGTATGCCAAACGCAGGTAAATCGACCTTTATTCGCGCCGTCTCTGCGGCCAAGCCAAAAGTAGCGGACTATCCGTTTACCACGCTGGTACCAAGCCTCGGCGTTGTCCGTATGGATAACGAGAAGAGCTTTGTGGTCGCCGATATTCCGGGCCTGATTGAAGGCGCTGCGGAAGGGGCTGGCCTGGGTATTCGCTTCCTGAAGCACCTTGAGCGTTGCCGCGTACTGTTGCACCTCATCGACATCGATCCGATCGACGGTTCCGATCCGGTTGAAAACGCCCGTATTATTATCGGTGAGCTGGAAAAATACAGCGAAAAACTGGCGAGTAAGCCACGCTGGCTGGTCTTCAACAAGATCGACCTGATGGATAAAGCGGAAGCCGAAGCGAAAGCCAAAGCGATTGCCGAAGCGATGGGCTGGGAAGATAAATACTACCTTATCTCCGCGGCAAGCCAGGTTGGCGTGAAAGATCTCTGCTGGGATGTGATGACCTTCATCATCGAGAACCCTGTCGTTCAGGCTGAAGAAGCGAAACAGCCAGAAAAAGTCGAATTCATGTGGGATGACTACCACCGCCAGCAGCTCGAAGAGCTGGAAGCGGAAGAGGAAGACGACTGGGACGATGACTGGGATGAAGACGACGAAGAAGGTGTCGAGTTCATCTACAAGCACTAATATCTGTCCAAAGCCCCCATCAGGGGGCTTTTTTCATTCCAGCGTTGAGGGCAGCCAGCAGCTTGCTATCAGGCCGCCTTCAGCACCATTCTCCAGCATCAGCTTACCGTGATGAAGCTGCAAGATGCGCTGTACGATACTCAGGCCCAGGCCGCTGCCGCCGTAACGCTGATCGAGGCGACGGAACGGCTCCGTGATCGACTGTCGATGCGCTTCGTCAATACCAGGCCCCTGATCGATAACACTGAGCTGCGTACCGCCTTCGACCTCGGTAAGCGTCACGGTAATCGTGGTGCCTGTCGGGCTGTAGCGCCCGGCATTCTCCAGCAGGTTGCGCAGCATCAGCCGCAGCAGTACCGCGTCTCCCTGAACCGTGAGCGCGCTTTTAGCAGGCCAAATCACCGTATGCTCTTTGGCTTCATGCTCAAGACCAAGAGGCGTGATAATGGTGTCCGTCCAGTTGATGGTTTCATAGTGGCCGCTCGCCATCGCCTGTCCTGCACGGGCCAGCATCAGCAGTTGCTCAACGGTGTGCATTAGCTGGTCAATACGGCTGATGAGCGTCGTGGCCTGCGTAGAGCCTGACTGGGCCATGAGCTCCAGATGGAGCCTGATTCCGGCAAGAGGCGTTCGCAGTTCATGGGCGGCGTCAGCCGTGAAGAGACGCTCCTGCTGAATGGTACTGTCCAGCCTGGCGAGTAGCTGATTGAGCGAGGTGGTAACGGCGCCGATTTCTTCCATGTCGGAATACATAGGAAGTGGGGTTAGGTTATCCGCCGAACGGTTAGCCAGGCTCACGCGCAGTTTGTTCAGCGGTCGGGTTATCCAGGTGACCGCCCAGAACGAGAAAAATAACGTAAACCCAACCATCACCAGAGAAGGAACCAGCAGCGAGGCAATCGCTTCGCGGATCTCTTTCTCGACGTGGTTGTTACGCGATTTTGCCGACAGCGTTTCGTTTACCAGAAAGCCAATCTGCTCGCGGCTTTCGTGCCACAACCAAATGACGCTTATCAGCTGGAAAAATAACAAAATGACCGCCAGCAACACCATTAATCGCCGACGCATGCTGTTCATTTCTGGCTCTCCAGGCGGTAGCCAACGCCGCGGACGGTTTTAATCCGGTCTTTGCCGAGCTTACGACGCAGGTTGTGGATGTGGACTTCCAGGGTATTTGACCCCGGATCGTCCTGCCAGGAATAGATATCCTGCTGAAGGGTTTCTCTGTGTACCGTTTGTCCGCTTCGCATGATCAGACGCGTCAGCAAGGCGAACTCTTTTGGTGTAACTTCAACGGGCTGGGACTGGCGCAATACCTGCTGGGTTTGCAGATTCAGGGTAATGTCCCCGTCGGTTAGTAAGTTATCACTATGGCCCTGATAACGGCGTATTAACGCTCGCACCCGAGCCTGAAGTTCTGCAAGCGCAAAGGGCTTCACCAGGTAATCATCGGCGCCAGCATCAAGGCCGGTAATACGATCTTCAATGGCGTCGCGTGCCGTCAGGATTAACACCGGATTGGCGATGCCCCGGCGACGCCACTGGGTAAGCAGCGTCGCGCCGTCTTTGTCCGGCAAGCCCAGGTCAAGGATCACCAGGCTGTATTCGCCGCTCTGGATCAGGGCATCTGCTTCTGCCGCGGTGCCGGCACAGTCCAGGGCATAGCCTTCATTGGCGAGTCCCAGAGCCAGTCCTTCCTGTAATAACAGATCGTCTTCAACTATAAGTAGTTTCATCGCTAGTTATTCTGGTAGATGTCTTTATAAAGCCTGCTTTCGAAGCGAACCAGTGGAATACGGCGGTTGCGCTGGTCGGTCGGTTCGACGGCATAGCCGGAAAGATACTGCACGAATGCCATGCGCTGTCCGCTGGCGGTCGTGATGAACCCTGCCAGGTTATACACCCCCTGCAGTGAACCTGTTTTCGCGGAGACTTTGCCATCCACACCCGCCGCGTGAAGCCCGGCGCGGTACTGCAGCGAACCGTCGTGTCCGGCAAGCGGCAGCATTGAGATAAAGTTTAGCTCAGTGTCATGTTGTGCAATGTACTGAAGCACCTGCATCATGGTGGCCGGGGCAATCAGGTTATGACGCGATAATCCTGAACCATCAACGGCGATAGTGTTACCCAGATCGATTCCCGCCTGCTGGCGCAGGATCTGACGAACAGCGTCTGAGCCCGCGCGCCAGGTTCCCGGCACGCCGAAACGTGCGTGGCCAATCATGCGGAACACGGTGTCGGCAATCATGTTGTCAGACTTTTTCAGCATAATTCGCAGCAAATCGTGCAGCGGTGGCGACTGTTTGCTGGCAATGACCGTTCCGGGCTGGTTGACCTGCGTCTGGCGTAGCAGCGTGCCGGAGTAGGTTATTCCCGCCTGCTTCAGCTCATCCTTGAGAATCGCACCCGCATAGCTTGCGCCATCCTGAATCGCGAAGGCCAGCGGCAGGGGATCGGCGCGCTGCGTCAGGCAGCCGGTGAGGGTGTAGCGGTTAAGATCGCCAGGCACCACGTCCAGTTCGCAGTACTGGGCATCAGGGGAGCCTTTAGCCAGCGTTCGCACCTGGCTAAACATGGTCACCGGATAGTAAGATGCCACGCGAATGAACGCTAAATCATCTGGCTTGGGCGCGCTGTAAAGGGAAATCGAAAAGCAGTTGCGGTCAACAATCGCGGCGGCTGGCGGGGCGCTAAAGCACTGCGTCATGTCGTTCCACGGCCAGCCTGGTGCTTTATCGTGGCTGGCAAAAATGGAGGTATCGATCAGCACGTTGCCATCGATTTTTGTCACGCCGGATTTTTTCAACACCGCTACCATGTTGCGGATATCCTGGCGCTTAAAGGTGGGATCGCCACCGAAACGGGCGATAAGATCGCCTTTCAGTTCGCCACCGTCGACGTTACCTTTGGTTTCAAGCGTGGTGGTAAAACGGAAGTCAGGCCCGAGTTGGAGCAGGGCGGCGAGGGCAGTGATCACCTTCTGGGTACTGGCAGGCAGCGCCATCTGTTGACTGTGATAGTCAATCTCGGGAGCCTGTGCGCCAACCTTCTGCACCATCAGGGCGAGGTTCGCGCCTGCGGGGAGCTGATTAATGTACTCATCAACATTCGCGGCCTGGGCGGTGAACGTTATACTGGTAGTCAATCCGATGATAAAACTGGAAAATCGCATAATCTCGCGCTAACAACCCGAAAACAAACCGTCATACTACGGTGCATGGCACTGCAAAGTAAACGATGACCCATAGTGAACTTCGCGGTAAAATGCGTATCAAATTGAAAAATTGCTGCTGACCTGGGGCGTCGCTCCCGGGTCGGTTTTCTTTTTGCTTCTTGCCCGCTTCGGGGGGCAGGAGCAGGGAACACTGCTCCCAACAGGAATGTTTAAGAGGTATAACAAATGCAAGCTATTCCGATGACCTTACGTGGTGCCGAAAAACTGCGCGAAGAGCTGGATTTCCTGAAATCCGTGCGTCGCCCTGAAATCATCGCCGCTATCGCGGAAGCCCGTGAGCATGGCGACCTGAAAGAGAATGCTGAATACCATGCGGCGCGCGAGCAGCAGGGTTTCTGTGAAGGGCGCATTAAAGATATCGAAGCGAAACTGTCTAATGCGCAGGTTATCGATATCACCAAAATGCCTAACAACGGTCGCGTGATCTTTGGTTCTACCGTGACCGTGCTGAACCTCGACAACGATGAAGAGCAAACCTATCGCATCGTGGGCGATGATGAAGCAGACTTCAAACAGAACCTGATTTCGGTGAACTCACCCATTGCTCGCGGCCTGATTGGCAAAGAGCAGGACGATGTTGTCACCATCCGCACCCCTGGCGGTGAAGTGGAATACGAAATTATCAAGGTTGAATACCTGTAATTCGCTTCTCTACTAAGATGTTGATACATTGTAAAGAAAAGAAAAAGGCCGCATAGCGGCCTTTTATCAACTCAAGGAGCATGGCATTTTGCTGAGCCTGCTGAAAGAAATCCCTCGTTTCACACAGAAAATGTGATTGATTCAGGATATCCTTAGCGTGGCAGCGAGATTTTACGCTCTTTAGATGGGCGATAGAGCACCAGCGTTTTACCGATGACCTGTACTTTACAGGCGCCGGTTTCGCGCACGATGGCTTCCACGATCAGGTTTTTAGTGTCTCTGTCTTCAGAGGCGATTTTCACCTTGATCAGCTCGTGGTGTTCCAGCGCTTGTTCAATCTCGGCAAGCACCCCTTCGGTCAAACCATTGTTGCCAAGCATGACTACAGGCTTGAGCGGATGTGCCAGACCTTTAAGGTGCTGTTTTTGTTTAGTACTCAGATTCATCGTATATTTTTGCTTACGTTGGGATTGAAAACGGTTCATTCTACCGCCATCTCCCTTATATCGCCAAATAGCTGCGTAGAAATTTACGTCACAGGCAAGCAACGATGAACCAGGACGGAAATGTTAAATGACAGGTAAAAAGCGTTCTGCCAGTTCCAGCCGCTGGCTTCAGGAACACTTTAGCGATAAATATGTTCAACAGGCACAGAAAAAGGGGTTACGTTCCCGTGCCTGGTTTAAACTTGATGAAATACAGCAAAGTGACAAACTTTTTAAGCCGGGGATGACGGTTGTCGACCTCGGTGCGGCACCTGGCGGATGGTCCCAGTATGCGGTAACGCAGATCGGCGGAACGGGCCGAATCATCGCGTGCGATCTTTTACCAATGGATCCCATCGTTGGTGTCGACTTCCTTCAGGGCGACTTTCGTGATGAATTAGTGCTGAAAGCGTTACTTGATCGTGTTGGTGACAGTAAGGTCCAGGTTGTCATGTCGGATATGGCACCAAATATGTGCGGAACACCGGCGGTGGATATCCCCCGCGCCATGTATCTGGTGGAGCTAGCGTTAGAAATGTGTCGTGATGTACTAGCGCCTGGTGGTAGTTTTGTTGTGAAGGTGTTTCAGGGCGAAGGTTTCGAGGAGTATCTTAAGGAAATTCGCTCCCTGTTTGCGAAGGTCAAAGTTCGTAAGCCGGACTCTTCCCGGGCCCGTTCCCGTGAAGTGTATATTGTAGCGACCGGGCGAAAATGATAACCGGGAGATTTCAGACGAAAGTTTGAATGAAACTGGATATAGAGTATCCTGACGCTGTTTTTAACACAGTTGTAATATGAGGTTAATCCCTTGAGTGACATGGCGAAAAACCTAATACTCTGGCTGGTCATTGCCGTTGTGCTGATGTCAGTATTCCAGAGCTTTGGGCCCAGCGAGTCGAATGGCCGCAAGGTGGATTATTCTACCTTCCTGCAAGAGGTCAATCAGGACCAGGTTCGCGAAGCGCGTATCAACGGACGTGAGATCAACGTTACCAAGAAAGATAGTAACCGTTACACGACTTACATCCCGGTGAACGATCCTAAGCTGCTTGATAACCTTCTGACCAAAAACGTCAAAGTGGTAGGCGAGCCGCCAGAAGAACCAAGCCTGCTGGCTTCTATCTTCATTTCCTGGTTCCCGATGCTACTTCTTATCGGCGTCTGGATCTTCTTTATGCGCCAGATGCAGGGCGGCGGTGGCAAAGGTGCCATGTCGTTCGGTAAGAGCAAGGCGCGTATGCTGACGGAAGACCAGATCAAGACTACGTTTGCTGACGTCGCCGGTTGTGACGAAGCAAAAGAAGAAGTGGGTGAACTGGTTGAATACCTGCGCGAGCCGAGCCGTTTCCAGAAACTGGGCGGTAAGATCCCGAAAGGCGTCTTGATGGTAGGCCCTCCGGGTACCGGTAAAACCCTGCTGGCGAAAGCCATCGCGGGTGAAGCGAAGGTGCCGTTCTTTACTATTTCAGGTTCTGACTTCGTTGAAATGTTCGTGGGTGTCGGTGCATCTCGTGTGCGTGACATGTTCGAGCAGGCCAAGAAGGCAGCACCGTGCATCATCTTTATCGATGAAATCGACGCCGTAGGCCGCCAGCGTGGCGCGGGCCTGGGCGGTGGTCACGATGAGCGTGAGCAGACCCTGAACCAGATGCTGGTTGAGATGGACGGCTTCGAAGGTAACGAAGGTATTATCGTTATCGCGGCGACTAACCGTCCGGACGTACTTGACCCTGCGCTGCTGCGTCCAGGCCGTTTCGACCGTCAGGTTGTTGTCGGTCTGCCGGATGTTCGTGGTCGTGAACAGATTCTGAAAGTGCACATGCGTCGCGTACCGCTGGCGCCAGATATCGACGCAGCAATCATTGCGCGCGGTACCCCGGGCTTCTCCGGTGCGGACCTGGCTAACCTGGTCAACGAAGCTGCACTGTTTGCCGCTCGCGGTAACAAGCGCGTGGTCTCCATGGTGGAGTTCGAGAAAGCGAAAGACAAAATCATGATGGGTGCGGAACGTCGCTCCATGGTGATGACGGAAGCGCAGAAAGAGTCCACGGCTTATCACGAAGCGGGTCACGCGATTATCGGTCGCCTGGTGCCGGAACACGATCCGGTACACAAGGTAACGATTATTCCGCGTGGCCGTGCGCTGGGTGTGACCTTCTTCCTGCCTGAGGGCGACGCGATCAGCGCCAGCCGTCAGAAGCTGGAAAGCCAGATTTCGACCCTGTACGGCGGTCGTCTGGCAGAAGAGATCATCTACGGTCCGGAACATGTTTCTACCGGTGCGTCGAACGACATTAAAGTGGCGACAAACCTGGCGCGTAACATGGTGACTCAATGGGGCTTCTCCGACAAACTCGGTCCGCTGCTGTATGCAGAGGAAGAGGGTGAAGTATTCCTGGGCCGCTCCGTGGCGAAAGCAAAACATATGTCCGATGAGACGGCACGTATCATCGACCAGGAAGTGAAAGCGCTGATTGAACGTAACTACGGTCGCGCGCGTCAGATCCTGAACGACAATATGGACATTCTGCATTCGATGAAAGATGCGCTCATGAAATATGAGACCATCGATGCACCGCAGATTGACGACCTGATGGCTCGCCGCGAAGTGCGTCCGCCAGCAGGCTGGGAAGACCCAGGCGCTTCCAACAATTCTGACAACAATGGTACCCCGCGCGCGCCGCGTCCGGTCGATGAACCGCGTACGCCAAACCCGGGCAACACCATGTCAGAGCAGTTAGGCGACAAGTAAGTCACTGCTGTTGAAGCGTTTGTCTGTACCCCAAACCCTGGAGCTTGCTCCGGGGTTTTTCTTTTCCGTTAAACCATACTAAAACCAGGGATTTAACCATGAAACTCTTCGCCCAGGACACGCATCTCGATCTTTCACATCCGCACGTGATGGGGATCCTGAATGTTACCCCTGACTCCTTCTCTGACGGCGGCACGCATAACACGCTTATCGACGCGGTTAAGCACGCAAATCTAATGATCAACGCGGGTGCCACCATCATTGATGTGGGCGGTGAATCGACGCGTCCCGGCGCGGCAGATGTTTCGGTGGAAGAAGAGCTGGCGCGCGTGGTGCCGGTGGTTGAGGCAATCGCGCAACGTTTCGAGGTGTGGATCTCCGTCGACACGTCCAAACCAGAAGTGATCCGTGAAGTGGCGAGAGTGGGCGCTCACATTATCAATGATATCCGCTCGCTGACCGAACCGGGTGCGATCGAGGCCGCTGCAGAAACCGGCCTGCCGGTATGCCTGATGCACATGCAGGGGCAACCGAAAACCATGCAGGAAGCGCCGAAGTATGATGATGTCTTTGCCGACGTGAATCGCTTCTTTATTGAGCATATTGAACGCTGTGAGCGTGCAGGTATCGCAAAAGAGAAATTGCTGCTCGACCCGGGGTTCGGTTTCGGTAAAAATCTCTCACACAATTATGCGTTGCTTGCGCGCTTATCGGAATTTCATCACTTTGGTCTGCCGCTGCTGGTGGGTATGTCGAGAAAGTCGATGATTGGTCAATTGCTGAATGTAGGACCGAGCGAGCGCCTGAGTGGCAGCCTGGCCTGCGCGGTAATTGCGGCGATGCAAGGCGCGCACATTATCCGTGTCCATGACGTCAAAGAAACAGTAGAAGCCATGCGTGTGGTGGAAGCCACACTGGCAGCGAAGGAAAACAAACGCTATGAGTAATCGTAAGTATTTTGGTACCGATGGTATCCGTGGGCGCGTAGGCGATGCTCCAATTACCCCTGATTTTGTTCTGAAGCTCGGCTGGGCTGCCGGCAAGGTGCTGGCGCGTCATGGCTCACGTAAGATCATTATTGGTAAAGATACCCGTATTTCGGGCTATATGCTGGAATCTGCGTTGGAAGCGGGTCTGGCGGCTGCAGGGCTTTCAGCCTCTTTTACTGGCCCAATGCCAACGCCTGCTGTTGCCTACCTTACGCGCACCTTCCGCGCGGAAGCGGGAATTGTGATCTCGGCGTCTCATAACCCGTTCTACGACAACGGCATCAAGTTCTTCTCCATTGACGGCACTAAGCTGCCGGACGAAGTGGAAGAGGCCATTGAAGCCGAAATGGAAAAAGAGATCACCTGTGTTGATTCCGCCGAGCTGGGTAAAGCGAACCGTATCGTCGATGCGGCGGGTCGTTATATCGAATTCTGCAAAGGCACCTTCCCGAACGAGCTGAGCCTGGCGCATCTTAAAATTGTGGTGGACTGTGCGAACGGTGCGACCTATCACATCGCGCCGAATGTCTTCCGCGAGCTGGGTGCGAAAGTGATCGCCATCGGCTGCGAGCCGGATGGTCTGAATATTAACGAAGAAGTCGGGGCGACGGACGTGCGCGCCCTGCAGGCGCGCGTGCTGGCGGAAAAAGCCGATCTGGGTATTGCCCTGGACGGCGACGGTGACCGCGTGATCATGGTTGACCACGAAGGTAATAAAGTCGACGGCGATCAGATCCTCTACATCATTGCCCGTGAAGGCCTGCGCCAGGGGCAGCTGCGCGGCGGCGCGGTTGGGACGTTGATGAGCAACATGGGTCTGGAGCTGGCGCTGAAACAGCTCGGTATTCCGTTTGTTCGCGCGAAAGTGGGCGACCGCTACGTGCTGGAAAAGCTGCAGGAGAAGGGCTGGCGCATTGGTGCTGAGAACTCCGGCCACGTGATCCTGCTCGACAAAACCACTACCGGTGACGGCATTGTTGCCGCGCTTCAGGTGGTTGCCGCGATGGCGCGCAACCATATGAGCCTGCACGATCTGTGCAGCGGGATGAAAATGTTCCCGCAGATCCTGGTGAACGTGCGTTTCACTGCGGGTAAAGGCGATCCGCTGGAAAATGACAACGTGAAAGCGGTGATGGCTGAGGTTGAAGCGGCCCTGGGCAGCCGTGGACGCGTGCTGCTGCGTAAGTCCGGTACCGAACCACTGATCCGCGTGATGGTGGAAGGCGAAGACGAAGCGCAGGTCACCGAATTTGCGCACCGTATTGCGGATGCCGTAAAAGCTGCATAATCTTGCATGCTAAATGTTTAAAAAGGCGGCGTTTGCCGCCTTTGTTTTAAGCAATTAATGGCTTTTTGCTGTTTTTTTCCGCAGTTGATACAATGCGTCGAAAATGCCCTTGCGAAGGTGATTCGCTTTGGTTAGTATTCACACCCGCTTCAGTGGGAAACAGAAATCCTGCTAATTGGTCGAAGCATTGGTATGCGGCAAATCCGCAAGGAACAGGTTGATTATGTACGAAGCTCTTTTAGTTATTTTCCTTATTGTAGCCATCGCTCTCGTAGCGCTGATTATGCTGCAGCAAGGTAAAGGCGCTGATATGGGAGCCTCCTTCGGAGCAGGCGCTTCCGGTACGCTGTTCGGTTCAAGTGGTTCTGCGAACTTCATGACCCGCACGACGGCGATTCTGGCTACGCTGTTCTTCATCATCAGTCTGGTGCTGGGCAATATCAACAGCAACAAGACCAGCAAAGGAAGCGAGTGGGAAAACCTGAGCGCGCCAGCAAAAACTGAGCAGACTCAGCCAGCTGCACCGGCTAAGCCAACCAGCGATATCCCGCAGTAAGTATTCCGTACCGAGGTGGTGGAATTGGTAGACACGCTACCTTGAGGTGGTAGTGCCCTAACGGGCTTGTGGGTTCGAGTCCCATCCTCGGTACCAATATTCCAGAAGAAAGACGTCGAAAGGCGTCTTTTTTTTCGTCTTTAGTTTTTGCCGTTCGTAGGCCCGGTAAGCGCAGCGCCACCGGGCAAAATGGCGGGTGGCGCTGCGCTTACCCGCCCTACAAAAGCCAAACAAAAAGGCGCCCATTGGGCGCCTTTTGCATGTTACATCAGCGATTACTTCTTATCGCTATTCTCCAGGTTTTCAACCTGCGGCAGGCCGTTACCGGAATTCGCGGAGAGCAGACCATTCTCAACGTAGTTGAACAGCTTCTCACGGGTATCGGTGATGTCCAGGTTACGCATGGTCAACTGACCAATACGGTCGTCCGGAGAAAACACAGACTCACCTTTTTCCATGGTCAGACGCTCGGCTTTATAGGTCAGGTTGTCCGACACGGTGTTAAGAATGGAGTAGTCGTTACCACGACGCAGTTCCAGCGTCACTTCACCGGTGATCGCGCTCGCTACCCAACGCTGCAGCGCGTCACGCAGCATCAGCGCCTGCGGATCGAACCAGCGACCCTGATACAGCAGTTTGCCCAGTTGACGACCATGAGAGTGATACTGCTCGATGGTGTCTTCGTTGTGAATACCGGTCAGCAGACGCTCGTAAGCGATGTGCAGCAGCGCCATCCCCGGAGCTTCATAGATGCCGCGGCTTTTCGCTTCGATGATACGGTTTTCAATCTGATCGCTCATGCCCAGACCGTGACGGCCGCCGATGCGGTTTGCTTCCAGCATCAGTTCAACGTCGTCAGAGAAGGTCTTACCGTTCAGGGCAACCGGATGACCACGTTCGAAACGAACGGTCACTTCTTCTGCCGGGATCTTCACGCTCTCGTCCCAGAACTTCACGCCCATGATCGGGTTAACGATCTTCACGCTGGAGTTCAGGAACTCCAGGTCCTTCGCTTCGTGCGTCGCGCCCAGCATGTTGGAGTCGGTAGAGTAGGCTTTCTCAACGGACATTTTGTAGTCAAAGCCGCAGGCAATCATAAACTCAGACATCTCATGACGACCACCCAGCTCGTCGATGAAGTCGGTGTCCAGCCACGGCTTGTAGATCTGCAGTTCCGCGTTGGTCAGCAGGCCATAACGATAGAAACGTTCGATATCGTTACCTTTATAGGTGCTGCCGTCACCCCAGATGTTCACGCCATCTTCTTTCATGGCGGCAACCAGCATGGTGCCGGTGACGGCACGACCCAGCGGGGTGGTGTTGAAATAGGTCAGGCCGCCCGTGGTGTTATGGAACGCACCGCACTGAATAGCGGCGATACCTTCAGCAACCAGTTGCTTACGGCAGTCAATCAGTCGCGCGTTTTCTGCGCCATACTCTTTAGCGCGACGAGGAATAGCATCGTAATCGTCCTCATCCGGCTGACCCAGGTTCGCAGTATATGCATACGGAACCGCTCCCTTCTGGCGCATCCACAGCAGTGCAGCGCTGGTATCCAGGCCGCCTGAGAAAGCGATGCCAATACGTTGTCCTACCGGAAGATGCTTGAGAATCGTCGTCATAGAATAAAACCCTGCTTGATTGACTGATTAGAGACCGCTTTCGTTCTCTTGTGCATTTTTATGCAAAATAAGTGAGTATTCATTTAATCATCTTTTATCGAATACCGGAAGAGACTCATGCGTTTTTTGTAAAAAATTTGGTCTGTTCTCTCTGGCGGAAGCTGGGTTGACAGGTGGGGTCAACTATCAATATACTAAACGCCGATTTTACGTCCCGTCTTCGGTACCAAATCCCAGCATTATTTGCAAATTCTGTCCAAAACGCGTAGAATTTGCCACGTTTCAGGCGCGGGGTGGAGCAGCCTGGTAGCTCGTCGGGCTCATAACCCGAAGGTCGTCGGTTCAAATCCGGCCCCCGCAACCACTTTCCCATAAAGTTCTTTTTCAAATATACTGTGAAGACTTAGAGCCTTCGTAGCTGGATTTGAAAAAATTCTTTCGGAGAGTGTTCCAGGCCACAGTTGTGGCTATAGGGTTCAGTTATCTAAAGCCCCGATTTATCGGGGTTTTTTGTTATCTGACTACAGAATAACTGGGCTTTACGCCCTTTTTTTATGTCTTGGGGGTGGGCTTGTCCACATTAGAGCAAAAATTAACAGAGATGATTACTGCACCGGTCGAAGCACTGGGCTACGAACTGGTCGGCATCGAATTCGTTCGCGGCCGTACATCGACGCTGCGCATCTATATTGATAGTGAAGATGGCATCAATGTTGATGATTGTGCTGATGTCAGCCACCAGGTGAGTGCGGTTCTTGATGTTGAAGACCCGATTACCGTTGCGTACAACCTGGAAGTTTCCTCACCTGGCCTGGATCGCCCGATGTTCACGGCCGAGCACTATGTGCGCTTTACCGGTGAAGAAGTGGCTCTCGTTCTGCGTATGGCCGTACAGAACCGCCGTAAATGGCAGGGAATTATCAAAGCCGTTGATGGTGAAATGATCACGGTAACAGTCGAAGGCAAAGATGAAGTGTTCGCGCTGAGTAATATCCAGAAGGCGAACCTGGTTCCCCACTTTTAACAGTCTGGATTGAGGTGAAAAGCCCGCGATGAACAAAGAAATTTTGGCTGTTGTTGAAGCCGTCTCCAATGAGAAATCACTGCCGCGTGAGAAAATTTTCGAAGCGCTGGAAAGTGCACTGGCTACAGCAACCAAGAAAAAATACGAACAAGAGATCGATGTTCGCGTAGAAATCGATCGTAAAAGCGGTGACTTCGATACATTCCGTCGTTGGGTAATCGTTGAAGAAGTGACCCAGCCGACCAAAGAGATCACCCTGGAAGCGGCACGTTTTGAAGACGAAAGTCTGAACGTGGGTGACTACGTTGAAGATCAGATTGAATCTGTTACCTTCGACCGTATCACCACCCAGACCGCTAAGCAGGTTATCGTGCAGAAGGTGCGCGAAGCCGAGCGCGCGCTGGTTGTCGATCAGTTCCGCGATCAGGAAGGCGAAATCATCACTGGCGTGGTGAAGAAAGTGAACCGTGACAACATCTCTCTGGAAATTAAATCCGAAGGGATGCCGGGCAACGCTGAAGCCGTGATCCTGCGTGAAGACATGCTGCCGCGTGAAAACTTCCGCCCGGGCGACCGTATTCGTGGTGTTCTGTACGCCGTGCGCCCTGAAGCGCGTGGTGCACAGCTGTTCGTGACCCGTTCTAAACCAGAAATGCTGGTTGAACTGTTCCGTATCGAAGTGCCGGAAATCGGCGAAGAAGTTATCGAGATCAAAGCGGCGGCTCGCGATCCGGGTTCCCGTGCGAAAATCGCGGTGAAAACCAACGACAAGCGTATCGACCCGGTCGGTGCTTGCGTCGGTATGCGCGGCGCGCGTGTTCAGGCGGTTTCTACCGAACTGGGCGGCGAGCGTATTGATATCGTTCTGTGGGACGACAACCCGGCGCAGTTCGTGATCAACGCAATGGCTCCGGCTGATGTCGCGTCTATCGTTGTTGACGAAGACAAACACACCATGGATATCGCTGTTGAAGCGGGCAACCTGGCGCAGGCGATTGGCCGTAACGGTCAGAACGTACGCCTGGCGTCACAGCTGAGCGGCTGGGAACTCAACGTCATGACCGTTGATGACCTGCAGGCTAAGCATCAGGCTGAAGCCCATGCGGCGATCGATACCTTCACCAAATACCTCGACATTGACGAAGACTTCGCCACTGTTCTGGTAGAAGAAGGTTTCTCTACGCTGGAAGAACTGGCCTATGTGCCAATGAAAGAGCTGCTGGAAATTGACGGTCTGGATGAGCCAACCGTTGAAGCCCTGCGTGAACGCGCTAAAAACGCACTGACCACCCTGGCACTGGCTCAGGAAGAAAGCCTTGGCGATAAGAAGCCGGCTGATGACCTGCTGAATCTGGAAGGTCTTGATCGTGCGATTGCGTTCAAGCTGGCTGCCCGTGGTGTTTGTACGCTGGAAGATCTCGCTGAGCAAGGCGTTGATGACCTGGCCGATATCGAAGGTTTAACCGACGAGAAAGCCGGCGAACTCATCATGGCCGCACGTAATATTTGCTGGTTCGGCGACGAAGCGTAATAAACTGTAGCAGGAAGGAACAGCATGACTGATGTAACTGTAAAATCGCTGGCTGCTGAGATTCAGACCTCCGTGGACCGCCTGGTACAGCAATTTGCTGATGCAGGGATCCCGAAGTCCGCTGATGACTCGGTGACCGCGCAAGAAAAACAAACCTTGTTAACGCACCTGAACCGCGAACACGGTTCTACGCCTGACAAGTTAACGCTGCAGCGCAAAACGCGCAGCACGTTAAACATTCCTGGTACCGGTGGCAAAAGCAAATCGGTACAAATTGAAGTCCGCAAGACGCGCACCTTTGTAAAACGTGATCCGCAAGAGGCAGAACGCCTTGCCGCGGAAGAGCAGGCACAGCGTGAAGCGGAAGAACAAGCTCAGCGTGAGGCGGAAGCAGCCGCCAAACGTGAAGCAGAATTAAAAGCTGAACGTGAGGCCGCAGAAAAAGCGAAACGCGACGCCAGTGATAAAGTGAAGCGTGACGCTGCGGAAAAAGACAAAGTGAGCAATCAACAGACAGACGAAATGACCAAAACCGCCCAGGCTGAAAAAGCCCGCCGTGAAAATGAAGCTGCCGAGCTGAAGCGTAAAGCGGAAGAAGAAGCCCGCCGTAAGCTGGAAGAAGAAGCTCGCCGCGTCGCTGAAGAAGCGCGCCGTATGGCAGAAGAAAACGAGAAGAATGGCGTGAATACCGCTGAACCGACTGAAGACACCAGCGACTATCACGTGACCACTTCTCAGCATGCGCGTCAGGCTGAAGATGATAACGACCGTGAAGTAGAAGGCGGCCGTGGCCGTGGTCGTAATGCAAAAGCCGCGCGTCCGGCTAAGAAAGGTAACAAACACGCTGAATCTAAAGCTGACCGCGAAGAAGCTCGTGCAGCGGTTCGCGGTGGTAAAGGCGGCAAGCGTAAAGGTTCTTCTCTGCAGCAGGGCTTCCAGAAGCCAGCTCAGGCGGTTAACCGTGACGTCGTGATTGGCGAAACCATCACCGTTGGCGATCTGGCGAACAAGATGGCGGTTAAAGGCTCTCAGGTCATCAAAGCGATGATGAAGCTGGGCGCAATGGCGACCATCAACCAGGTTATCGACCAGGAAACCGCACAGCTGGTTGCCGAAGAGATGGGCCACAAAGTTATCCTGCGTCGTGAAAACGAGCTGGAAGAAGCAGTAATGAGCGACCGTGACACTGGCGCTGCGGCTGAACCGCGTGCACCGGTTGTGACCATCATGGGTCACGTTGACCACGGTAAAACCTCTCTGCTCGACTACATTCGTTCTACGAAAGTTGCCTCCGGCGAAGCGGGTGGTATTACCCAGCACATCGGTGCTTACCACGTAGAAACCGAAAACGGCATGATCACCTTCCTGGATACCCCAGGCCACGCAGCGTTCACCTCAATGCGTGCTCGTGGTGCTCAGGCTACGGATATCGTTGTACTGGTTGTTGCAGCAGACGATGGCGTTATGCCACAGACCATTGAAGCTATCCAGCACGCGAAAGCGGCGCAGGTGCCTCTGGTTGTTGCGGTCAACAAAATCGATAAGCCAGAAGCCGATCTGGACCGCGTGAAGAACGAACTGTCTCAGTACGGCGTTATGCCGGAAGAGTGGGGCGGCGAAGCGCAGTTCATCCCTGTATCTGCAAAAGCGGGTACTGGTATCGACGACCTGCTGAACGCTATCCTGCTTCAGGCCGAAGTTCTGGAGCTGAAAGCCGTTCGTAAAGGTATGGCGAGCGGTGCGGTAATCGAATCCTTCCTGGATAAAGGTCGTGGTCCGGTTGCAACGGTTCTGGTTCGCGAAGGTACGCTGAACAAGGGCGACATCGTTCTGTGTGGCTTCGAATACGGTCGCGTTCGTGCGATGCGTAACGAACTGGGCCAGGAAGTGCTGGAAGCAGGTCCGTCCATTCCAGTGGAAATCCTGGGTCTGTCCGGTGTTCCGGCTGCCGGTGATGAAGTGACCGTTGTGCGTGACGAGAAGAAAGCGCGTGAAGTGGCACTGTATCGTCAGGGCAAATTCCGTGAAGTTAAGCTGGCGCGTCAGCAGAAATCTAAACTTGAGAACATGTTTGCGAACATGGCTGAAGGCGAAGTTCACGAAGTGAACGTCGTTCTGAAAGCAGACGTTCAGGGTTCTGTGGAAGCGATCTCCGACTCCTTGCTGAAACTGTCTACCGACGAAGTGAAAGTGAAGATCATCGGTTCTGGCGTAGGTGGTATCACCGAAACCGACGCAACCCTGGCTGCGGCATCCAACGCTATCCTGGTTGGCTTCAACGTGCGTGCTGATGCATCTGCTCGCCGCGTGATCGAAGCGGAAAGCCTGGATCTGCGCTACTACTCCGTCATCTATAACCTGATCGACGAAGTGAAAGCCGCGATGAGCGGTATGCTGTCTCCTGAGCTGAAACAGCAGATCATCGGTCTGGCTGAAGTGCGTGACGTGTTCAAATCACCGAAATTCGGTGCGATCGCGGGCTGTATGGTTACCGAAGGTACCATCAAGCGTCACAACCCAATCCGCGTACTGCGTGACAACGTGGTTATCTACGAAGGCGAGCTGGAATCCCTGCGCCGCTTCAAAGATGACGTTAACGAAGTCCGTAACGGCATGGAATGTGGTATCGGCGTTAAGAACTACAACGACGTTCGCGTTGGCGATATGATCGAAGTGTTCGAAATCATCGAGATCCAACGCAGCATCGACTAATCCTTAGGGATAAGTCCATATGTAGGCCGGGATCGCCTCGTGCCACCCGGCAATAATTTTAAAAGGGGCTTTTAGCCCCTTTTTTGTCTGGAGAATTTATTATGGCGAAAGAATTTGGTCGCCCACAGCGCGTGGCGCAGGAGATGCAGAAAGAGATCGCTCTCATCCTGCAACGCGAAATCAAAGACCCGCGTATCGGTATGATGACCACCGTCTCTGGCGTGGAAATGTCTCGTGACCTGGCCTATGCCAAAGTGTTCGTGACCTTCCTGAACGATCAGGACGAAGCGGCGGTGAAGAACGGCATTAAAGCACTGCAGGAAGCCTCTGGTTTCATCCGCTCTCTGCTCGGCAAAGCGATGCGCCTGCGTATTGTTCCCGAGCTGACCTTCTTCTACGACAACTCGCTGGTCGAAGGTATGCGCATGTCCAACCTGGTGACCAGCGTGGTGAAACATGACGACGAACGTCGTGTTAACCCGACGGACGACAGCAAGGAGGACTGATGAGTCGTCCTCGTCGTCGCGGTCGCGACGTGCATGGCGTGCTGCTGCTGGATAAACCACAGGGTGCATCCAGCAACGACGTGCTGCAAAAAGTGAAGCGTATTTATAACGCTAACCGTGCGGGCCACACCGGCGCACTGGATCCGCTGGCGACCGGCATGCTGCCGATTTGCCTGGGTGAAGCGACAAAGTTTTCCCAGTACCTGCTCGATTCCGATAAACGCTACCGCGTTATCGCTAAGCTGGGCCAGCGTACGGATACCTCCGACGCGGATGGTCAGGTGGTGGAAGAGCGCCCGGTGACCTTCAGCGCCGAACAGCTTGATGCGGCCCTGGAGAGCTTCCGCGGAGACACGATGCAGGTGCCGTCGATGTATTCGGCGCTGAAATATCAGGGCAAGAAGCTCTACGAATATGCGCGCCAGGGAATTGACGTCCCGCGCGAAGCGCGTCCGATAACCGTGTATGAGCTGCTGTTCATTCGCCACGAAGGTGACGAACTGGAGCTGGAAGTCCACTGTTCGAAAGGGACCTATATTCGCACCATCATCGACGACCTGGGTGAAAAGCTGGGCTGCGGCGCGCATGTGATCTACCTGCGTCGTCTGGCGGTCAGTAAATATCCGGTGGAACGCATGGTGACGCTTGAGCAGCTGCGCGCGCTGGCTGAGCAGGCACAAGCGCAGGGAGTGGAACCAGCAGATTTGCTGGATCCACTGCTGATGCCAATGGACAGTCCGGCAGCGGACTTCCCGATCGTTAATCTTCCTTTAACATCGTCCGTTTACTTTAAGAACGGAAACCCGGTTCGTACGACGGATGCGCCGCTGGATGGACTGGTACGCGTGACGGAAGGTGACGAAGGGAAATTCATCGGTATGGGCGAAATGGACGGTGAAGGGCGCGTTGCGCCGCGTCGTCTGGTCGTCGAATATCCGGTCGACGCGTGACGGTGATTACGCCTCACCTTGCGATAAGCAGGGGAGACGAGTAGAATATCGCCGCTTAACGCCCGGTAAATTGTTTAACAATCTGCGGGGCGTACATGGGGTCGCTGAATTAGAGATCGGCACCCTTACATTTTTTATACTTTGGAGTTTGAAAATGTCTCTAAGCGTTGAAGCTAAAGCTAAAATCGTTTCTGAGTTTGGTCGTGGTACTAACGACAGCGGTTCTACCGAAGTTCAGGTTGCACTGCTGACTGCACAGATTAACCACCTGCAGGGTCACTTTGCAGAGCACAAAAAAGATCACCACAGCCGTCGTGGTCTGCTGCGCATGGTTTCTCAGCGTCGTAAACTGCTCGACTACCTGAAGCGTAAAGATGTTGCACGCTACACCGCGCTGATCGAGCGTCTGGGTCTGCGTCGCTAAGTCTTGCGAGTTTCAGAAAAGGGGGCCTGATGGCCCCTTTTTTCAACCAGACGGCAGCAATTCAATGGAAACTATTGTATTGTTGCTATAAATGATCTTCATTGCAGAGGTTCGCGCGGCTAATGAGAGGCTTCACCCATGGGGGTGTCGGTTGTCATTAGTCGCGAGGATGCGAAGAAGGTCGGGTTAAATCGACAGCACGCCGGCGGTGTGCTGTCATACATTTAAGAAAGGATAGAATTTTGCTGAATCCGATCGTTCGTAAATTCCAGTATGGTCAACATACCGTCACGCTGGAAACCGGCATGATGGCACGCCAGGCGACTGCTGCCGTTATGGTAAGCATGGATGACACCGCGGTATTCGTGACCGTTGTGGGCCAGAAAAAAGCTAAACCAGGTCAGGACTTTTTCCCGCTGACCGTTAACTACCAGGAGCGTACCTACGCTGCCGGTAAAATCCCGGGTGGCTTCTTCCGTCGTGAAGGCCGTCCAAGCGAAGGCGAAACCCTGATCGCGCGTCTGATTGACCGCCCGGTTCGTCCGCTGTTCCCGGAAGGCTTCGTTAACGAAGTGCAGGTTATTGCGACCGTTGTTTCCGTTAACCCACAGGTTAACCCGGACATCGTTGCGATGATCGGTGCCTCCGCTGCCCTGTCACTGTCTGGTATTCCATTCAATGGCCCAATCGGTGCCGCGCGCGTCGGTTACATCAACGACCAGTACGTGCTGAACCCAACTCAGGAAGAGCTGAAAGAAAGTAAGCTGGACCTGGTTGTTGCCGGTACTGAAGCGGCTGTGCTGATGGTTGAATCTGAAGCTGAACTGCTGAGCGAAGACCAGATGCTGGGCGCTGTGGTGTTCGGTCACGAGCAGCAGCAGATTGTTATCCAGAACATCAACGACCTGGTGAAAGAAGCCGGTAAGCCACGTTGGGACTGGCAGCCAGAAGCAGCAAACGACGCGCTGAACGCACGCGTTGCGGCACTGGCAGAATCTCGTCTGAGCGACGCTTACCGCATCACCGACAAACAGGAGCGTTACGCTCAGGTTGACGCGATCAAATCTGAAGTAACCGCGACCCTGGTTGCCGAAGACGAAACGCTGGACGCTAACGAAATTGGCGAAATTCTGCACGCTATCGAGAAAAACGTTGTTCGTAGCCGCGTACTGGCAGGCGAGCCGCGTATCGATGGCCGTGAAAAAGACATGATTCGTGGTCTGGACGTACGCACGGGCGTACTGCCGCGTACTCACGGTTCTGCGCTGTTCACCCGTGGTGAAACGCAGGCGCTGGTTACCGCAACCCTGGGTACCGCACGTGACGCGCAGATCATCGATGAACTGATGGGCGAGCGTACTGACAACTTCCTGTTCCACTACAACTTCCCTCCGTACTCTGTGGGCGAAACCGGTATGGTTGGCTCACCGAAGCGTCGTGAAATTGGTCACGGTCGTCTGGCGAAGCGCGGCGTGCTGGCAGTGATGCCGGAAGCTGACAAATTCCCGTACACCGTTCGCGTGGTTTCTGAAATCACCGAATCCAACGGTTCTTCTTCCATGGCTTCCGTGTGTGGTGCTTCTCTGGCGCTGATGGATGCAGGCGTGCCGATCAAAGCCGCCGTTGCGGGTATCGCAATGGGTCTGGTGAAAGAAGGCGACAACTTCGTTGTTCTGTCTGACATTCTGGGTGACGAAGACCACCTGGGCGATATGGACTTCAAAGTAGCGGGTTCCCGCGACGGTATCTCTGCCCTGCAGATGGATATCAAAATTGAAGGTATCACCAAGGAGATCATGCAGGTTGCTCTGAACCAGGCTAAAGGTGCGCGTCTGCACATCCTGGGCGTGATGGAACAGGCTATCAACGCGCCACGCGGTGATATCTCTGAATTCGCTCCGCGTATTCACACCATCAAGATCAATCCAGACAAGATCAAAGATGTTATCGGTAAGGGCGGTTCTGTTATCCGCGCGCTGACCGAAGAGACTGGCACCACCATCGAAATCGAAGATGACGGTACTGTGAAGATCGCAGCAACCGACGGCGAGAAAGCGAAATTCGCGATCCGTCGCATCGAAGAGATCACTGCTGAAATCGAAGTGGGCCGCGTCTACGCGGGTAAAGTGACCCGTATCGTTGACTTTGGTGCGTTCGTTGCCATCGGTGGCGGTAAAGAAGGTCTGGTTCACATCTCTCAAATCGCTGACAAGCGCGTTGAGAAAGTGACCGATTACCTGCAGATGGGTCAGGAAGTGCCGGTTAAGGTTCTGGAAGTTGACCGTCAGGGCCGTATCCGTCTGAGCATTAAAGAAGCAACCGAGCAGTCTCCTGCCGCTGCGCCAGAAGCGCCAGCCGCAGAACAAGGCGAGTAAGGTAGCATTTGCCCTCCGCTTCTGCGGAGGGTTTATTATCAGGCAGGACGCCTTGTTAAGCCGCCGGGGGACAGGACGTTCATCCAATAGTTGTCTTCGGGAGTGGGAAATGAAGCCTTTTTTGCGCTGGTGTTTCGTTGCGACAGCTTTAACGCTGGCAGGATGCAGCAACTCTGCCTGGCGTAAGAGCGAAGTCCTCGCAGTGCCATTGCAACCGACTTTGCAGCAGGAAGTGATTCTGGCACGCATGGAACAAATACTTGCCAGTCGGGCTTTAACCGATGACGAACGCGCACAGCTTTTATATGAGCGCGGAGTGTTGTATGATAGTCTCGGTCTGAGGGCATTAGCGCGAAATGATTTTTCACAAGCGCTGGCTATCCGACCTGATATGCCAGAAGTATTCAATTACTTAGGCATTTATTTAACGCAGGCAGGCAATTTTGATGCTGCCTATGAAGCGTTTGATTCTGTACTTGAGCTTGATCCAACTTACAACTACGCGCACTTGAATCGCGGTATCGCATTGTATTACGGCGGTCGTGATAAGTTAGCGCAAGATGATCTGCTGGCGTTTTATCAAGACGATCCTAATGATCCTTTCCGTAGCCTGTGGCTTTACATCGTTGAGCGGAAGCTCGATGAGAAGCAGGCAAAAGAAGCACTACAACAGCGCTTCGAGAAATCGGATAAGGAACAGTGGGGATGGAACATTGTCGAGTTCTACCTGGGCAACATTAGCGAAGCAACGCTGATGGAACGCCTCAAGGCGGACGCAACGGATAACACCTCGCTCGCTGAGCATCTCAGTGAAACCAACTTCTATTTAGGTAAGTACTACCTAAGTCTGGGGGATATGGACAGCGCTACGGCACTGTTCAAATTAGCGGTTGCTAACAACGTACATAACTTCGTTGAGCACCGTTATGCATTGTTGGAATTATCGCTCTTGGGCCAGGAGCAAGACGACCTGGCAGAATCGGACCAGCAATAGCTGACGACATAAACATCAGCCCGTAATCTTTTGATTGCCATCACCTTCACTGGTGAGGGCGTTGTTGTTCGTCAATACACCTACTTTGAGCCGGTTCACACTTTTCAATGAAAATTGCTAATCATTTTCACGATGAGCTAAGTAGACTGGCCGCCATTGACATTGAGGCACTCGTACTACATGGCTGAATTCGAAACCACTTTTGCAGATCTGGGCCTGAAGGCTCCTATCCTTGAAGCCCTTAACGATCTGGGTTACGAAAAACCATCTCCGATCCAGGCAGAATGTATCCCGCATCTGCTTTCTGGTCGTGACGTGCTGGGCATGGCCCAGACTGGTAGCGGTAAAACTGCAGCGTTCTCGCTGCCGCTGCTGAACAACATCGATCCGGACCTGCGTGCACCGCAGATCCTCGTCCTGGCTCCAACTCGTGAACTGGCTGTTCAGGTTGCTGAAGCAATGACGGAATTCTCTAAACATATGCGCGGCGTAAACGTGGTAGCCCTTTACGGCGGCCAGCGTTATGACGTGCAGTTACGCGCCCTGCGCCAGGGCCCACAGATTGTCGTCGGTACGCCGGGCCGTCTGCTGGATCACCTGAAGCGCGGTACTCTGGACCTCTCTAAACTGAGCGGCCTGGTACTGGATGAAGCAGATGAAATGCTGCGTATGGGCTTCATCGAAGACGTAGAAACCATCATGGCGCAGATCCCGGAAGGTCATCAGACCGCCCTGTTCTCTGCAACCATGCCAGAAGCGATCCGTCGCATTACCCGCCGCTTCATGAAAGAGCCGCAGGAAGTGCGTATTCAGTCCAGCGTGACCACTCGCCCGGACATCAGCCAGAGCTACTGGTCCGTGTACGGCATGCGCAAAAACGAAGCGCTGGTCCGTTTCCTGGAAGCGGAAGATTTTGATGCGGCGATTATCTTCGTGCGTACCAAAAACGCGACCCTGGAAGTGGCTGAAGCGCTGGAGCGCAGCGGTTACAACAGCGCAGCGCTGAACGGCGACATGAACCAGGCTCTGCGTGAGCAGACGCTGGAGCGTCTGAAAGACGGTCGTCTGGATATCCTGATTGCAACCGACGTGGCAGCACGCGGCCTGGACGTTGAGCGTATCAGCCTGGTTGTTAACTACGACATCCCAATGGATTCTGAGTCTTACGTTCACCGTATCGGTCGTACCGGTCGTGCGGGTCGTGCGGGCCGTGCGCTGCTGTTCGTTGAGAACCGCGAGCGTCGTCTGCTGCGTAACATTGAACGCACCATGAAGCTGACCATTCCAGAAGCTGACCTGCCAAACGCAGATCTGCTGGGCAAACGCCGTCTGGAAAAATTCGCCGCGAAAGTACAGCAGCAGCTGGAAAGCAGCGATCTGGATCAGTACCGCGCGCTGCTGTCGCAGATCCAGCCTGTCGCTGAAGGCGAAGAGCTGGACATGGAAACTCTGGCTGCAGCACTGCTGAAAATGGCTCAGGGCGAACGTAGCCTGATCGTGCCACCAGATGCACCGATGCGTCCTAAGCGTGAGTTCCGTGACCGTGACGATCGTTTCGAACGTCGTGGCGACCGTAACGACCGTGGTCCACGCGGCGACCGTCCAGAGCGTGGTGGTGAAGACCGTCCACGTCGTGAGCGTCGTGACGCTGGCGACATGGAACTGTACCGCATTGAAGTGGGCCGTGATGATGGTGTTGAAGTTCGTCACATCGTTGGCGCGATTGCTAACGAAGGCGACATCAGCAGCCGTTACATTGGTAACATCAAGCTGTTTGCATCCCACTCTACCATCGAACTGCCAAAAGGCATGCCGGGCGAAGTACTGCAGCACTTTACTCGCACCCGCATCCTGAACAAGCCGATGAACATGCAGCTGCTGGGCGATGCACAGCCACGTCCTGACCGCGGTGGCGAACGTCGTGGCGGTGGTCGCGGTTTCGGCGGCGAGCGTCGTGAAGGCGGTCGCAGTGAAGGTCGCGGTGGTGAAGGTCGTCGTTTCTCCGGCGAGCGCCGCGAAAGCCGTGGCCCACGTCGTGAAGAAGGCACCAGCCGTCGTCGTTTCGGTGACGCGTAAGCCTTTCGCTTCTGACGTAAAGTAAAATATACAGCCCCGATACATGCTATCGGGGCTTTTTTTATTCCCTTTGTACTCTTGTACTGGTACAGTGCGTCACACTAAAATGCAGAACCGCATGATTAACTGGAGAAAAGGCTGTATGGCGACACTAACCACTACCCAAACGTCACCTTCGCTGCTTGGCGGCGTGGTGATCATCGGCGGAACCATTATAGGTGCCGGGATGTTTTCCCTGCCCGTGGTCATGTCCGGTGCGTGGTTCTTCTGGTCGCTGGCCGCGCTGGTGTTCACCTGGTTCTGCATGCTGCATTCCGGCTTGATGATCCTTGAAGCGAACCTGAACTACCGCATTGGCTCCAGCTTCGACACCATCACCAAAGATCTGCTGGGCAAAGGCTGGAACCTGGTGAACGGCCTTTCCATCGCATTTGTGCTCTACATCCTGACCTACGCGTACATCTCAGCAAGCGGCTCGATTCTGCATCACACCTTTTCGGAGATGTCGCTGAACGTTCCGGCGCGTCTGGCGGGACTCTGCTTTGCGCTGGGCGTGGCGTTTATCGTCTGGATGAGCACCAAAGCGGTGAGCCGAATGACGGCGATTGTGCTGGGCGCTAAGGTCATCACCTTCTTCCTGACCTTCGGCAGCCTGCTGGGGCACGTTACGCCCGCCACGCTGTTTAACGTTGCGGAAGTTAATACCTCCTACACGCCGTATCTGCTAATGACTCTGCCGTTCTGTCTGGCGTCGTTCGGCTACCACGGCAACGTGCCGAGCCTGATGAAGTACTACGGCAAGGATCCGCGCACCATCGTGAAGTGCCTGGTCTACGGCACGCTGCTGGCGCTTGGGCTGTATGTGATTTGGCTGCTGGGGACAATGGGCAACATCCCGCGCCCGGAGTTTATCGGCATTGCGCAAAAGGGCGGTAACATTGACGTGCTGGTGCAGGCGCTGAGCGGCGTGCTGAACAGTCGCAGCCTGGATCTGCTGCTGGTGGTCTTCTCTAACTTTGCGGTGGCGAGTTCATTCCTCGGTGTGACGCTGGGCCTGTTTGACTACCTGGCGGATCTGTTTGGCTTTGACGATTCTGCGATGGGGCGTTTCAAGACGGCGCTGCTGACCTTCCTGCCGCCGATTGTCGGCGGTCTGCTGTGGCCGAACGGTTTCCTGTACGCCATCGGCTATGCAGGGCTGGCGGCCACCATCTGGGCGGCGATTGTGCCAGCGCTGCTGGCACGTAAATCACGTAAACGCTTCGGCAGCCCGAAATTCCGCGTCTGGGGTGGTAAACCGATGATTGCGCTGATCCTGGTATTTGGGGTGGGTAACGCGCTGGTCCACGTGCTGTCGAGCTTTAACCTGTTGCCTGTGTACCAGTAAACACATTGCCCGGTGGCGCTACGCTTACCGGGCCTACAGGGATCGCGTAGGCCGGATAAGGCGAAGCCGCCATCCGGCAAAAAACTACCCCACCAATTCTTCTTTCACCTGCATCGCCAGGTCAAACGAATGCAAACGCGCCTGGTGATCGAAAATCTGGCCGTTGACCATAATTTCATCCGCCTGCGTTTCACGCAGCACTGCTTCCAGCCCGTGACGCACTTTTGCCTTATCACCCACCAGCGACATGCTCAACGCCTGCTGCACGCCATACTGCTCGGAGGCCGACCACAGCTGATGCATATTTTCCACCGGAGGCGGCAGCTGGCCCGTCTCGCCGCGGCGCAGCTTCACAAACGCCTGCTGCATAGAGGTAAACAGGAATTCCGCGTCGCGATTGCTGTCAGCGGCAATGATGTTGATACACACCATCGCGTACGGCTTCTCCAGACGCGCGGACGGTTTGAAGTTCGTACGGTAGAGGTGCAGCGCCTGATGCAGCATATCCGGCGCGAAGTGGGAGGCGAACGCGAACGGCAGCCCCAACTGCGCGGCGAGCTGCGCGCTATACAGGCTCGAGCCTAACAGCCATACCGGGATCTTCTCGCCATAGCCCGGCACCGGGCGCACGTGCGGGTTCGGATCGCGCGCGTCGAACCAGTCCACCAGTTCCGCCACGTCGCGCGGGAAGTTATCGATATCGCCGCTCATATGGCGGCGCAGGGCGCGCATGGTCGGCTGGTCGCTGCCCGGCGCGCGGCCAAGCCCCAGGTCAATACGGCCCGGATAGAGGGTATTCAGTGTGCCAAACTGCTCGGCAATCACCAGCGGGGCGTGGTTCGGCAGCATCACGCCACCGGAGCCAAGGTGTAAAGTGGTGGTATTCGCTGCCAGGTAGCCAATCAGCACCGATGTAGCGGCGCTGGCAATGCCGACCATGTTGTGATGTTCTGCCAGCCAGTAGCGGTGATAGCCACGCTTTTCGGCCAGCTGAGCCAGATCGAGAGAGTGCGTGAAGGCTTCTCTTGCCGAAGAGCCTTGTGGGATCGGCGCCAGATCCAGCACCGAAAACGGAAGGGTTTTGTCAGTCATAACAGCTCACTTTGTCGACGGTCAATCTTTAATACTGCATTAAAAAATGATAACCGTTGTTAACAAAGTGAGCCTTTTTTAGGCCTGAAGTTCCAGCCCGGCCAGACGTTTCCAGTAACCGTTGCAGTCGCTGTTTGCCGTCAGCGGCAGCGGCGACGCGCCGTTTTCGTTAGCGCGGAAGGCGTCCAGCATCGCGAAAACGCTGGTATCCAGCGGCGACAGGCGCACCATGTCCACCAGCCCGTCCATCGACGCCAGTTCGTTGCCGAGGTTATAGACGTAACCGCTCATGGTCTGAATGCCGTTCAGGACGAATACCTGCTGGTTCTCCTGCGACAGCATGCTGCGCCCGTTCGGGTACTTGATGCAGCAGGTTTCACATTCATCTTTCGGGCGATCTTCCGAGCGCGCGGTGAAGCAGCGGGCAGAGTAGGCCAGCGGCAGATGACCGTAGCTCAGCACTTCCACTTCGAACTGATGGCGAATGCCCAGCTCATCGCACTGATTCAGCAGGTTTGCCAGCCAGTCACGGGAGAGCTCCACCGGCATGCACCAGCGGGTCATTCCCTGCTTGAGCAGCAGGCGCAGGGTGACGGCGTTATAGCAGTTCAGCGCATGGCCTGCGACAAACGGCAGCCTGCGTTCGGCGCACATGTTCACTACCCCCAGATCGCTCGCTTCCAGCAGAAACTCACCGTTTTCGACGTAGCGCTTCAGCTCGCCCAGTTCGGACGAAGCCTGCACCAGCGCGAGCGTTGACAGCACCACCTGCTTGCCGCTCCCGGCCAGGCTCTTCGCCATCTCCAGCCAGTCGCCCACTTTGGTGGCGCGGCGTTTGCTGCACACTGCTTCACCGAGGTAAATCACATCGGCGCTGCTGGTGGCGGCCTGTTGATAAAAATCTTCCAGCGTCTCTTTTGGCCAGTAGTAGAGCACCGGCCCTAATGAATATTTCATGGTTTTCTCACTGCCATTTACGGTGATACGCGCCCAGCGTGGTTTGCGTGCCTTCAGACATCGATCCGAGCGTCTCCATCCACGCCGCCTGTGGGGCGTAGTTCTGCGGGTCCGCCATGCAGCGGTCGATGGCCTGACGCCACACTTTCGCCACCTGGCTCACATAGGCCGGACTGCGCTGGCGACCTTCAATTTTCACCGAGGCAATATTGGCGGCCAGTAGCTCCGGCAGCAGCTCCAGCGTATTAAGGCTGGTGGGCTCTTCCAGCGCGTGGTAGCGCTCGCCGTCGACCAGGTAGCGGCCTTTGCACAGCGTCGGATAACCCGCGTTTTCACCGTCCTGATAGCGGTCGATCAGAACTTCATTCAGACGCGACTCCAGCCCCTGTGGGGTCTGCTGCCAGCGGACGAAGCGGGCAGGGGAGCAGGCCCCGACGGTATTCGGCGATTCACCGGTTAAGTAAGAAGAAAGATAGCAACGGCCTTCGGCCATGATGCACAGACTACCAAAGGCAAAAACCTCCAGCGGCACTGGCGTGACGCGCGCGAGTTGCTTAACCTGATGAATAGAGAGCACGCGCGGCAGTACCACGCGGGCGACGTCAAAGTGTTGATGGTAAAAACGCACCGCCTCTTCGTTGGTGGCAGATGCCTGAACAGAGACGTGGCGCTCAATATGCGGATAGCGTTCTGCTGCATACTCAAGCATGGCGAGGTCGGCCAGGATTAACGCATCGGCGCCCAGCTGTGCTGCCATATCCACCGCGCGCTGCCAGCGGGCGTAACCGTCAGGATGGGCAAACGTGTTGATGGCAATATGCAGCTTGCGGCGGTGCTGATGAACGAAGTTAACGGCTTCCTGAAGCTTTTTCTCCGTAAAGTTAAGGCCAGCAAAATGGCGGGCGTTGGTGTCATCTTTCAGCCCGATATAGACCGCATCGGCCCCATTCTCGATGGCCGCCTTAAGCGCCGGAAGGTTTCCGGCAGGGCAGAGCAGCTCCATAAATTATCCTGATGTAGTCGATAGCAAAATTGTTAACGAGCTGGGATTTTAATTAACCCATACGCGACAATTTTTGATTTAAGGCAGCTAATGGCGTATTGATGGCACCAATAATGGGGTACGTCCGACGATGGTTTGTTGATTTACGCCGCTATGTTCTGGAACGGATGTGGCAAAATAGCGGGACTATAGCTATCAGGGAGTAAAGCTCGTGCTGGATAAACTGCGTTCACGTCTCGTACAATTCGGTCCATCAATGCTGAGCGTGCCGGTCAGGCTGGCGCCGTTCGCGCTTAAACGCCAGGTGCTGGAGCAGGTCCTGAGCTGGCAGTTCCGTCAGGCGCTGCAGGATGGCGAGCTGGAGTTTCTGGAAGGGCGCTGGTTAAGCATTGAGGTGCGTGACATCGGGCTGCGCTGGTTTACCTCCGTAGAGAACGACCAGCTGATCGTTCGTGAGTCTGCCGAGGCGGACGTGAGCTTTAGCGCCAACGCCAGCGATCTGCTGATGATCGCCGCGCGCAAGCAGGATCCGGATACGCTCTTCTTCCAGCGCCGTCTGGTGATTGAAGGCGACACGGAGCTGGGCCTGTACGTGAAGAATTTAATGGATGCCATTGAGCTGGAGCAGATGCCGAAAGCGCTGCGCGTGATGTTAATGCAAATGGCAGATTTCGTTGAGGCCGGGCTGAAAACCCCGCCGGACAGTAAACACACTTCAGTAGGTGAGCCATGCTGATTCGAGTCGAAATTGGGATTGATGCACCGGGTATCGATGCGTTATTACGCCGCTCTTTTGAGAGCGATGCGGAAGCCCAACTGGTCCACGATCTCCGTGAAGACGGCCTGATCACGCTGGGGCTGGTTGCCACCGATGACGAAGGTCAGGTTGTCGGCTATGTTGCCTTCAGCCCGGTGATCGTTCAGGGTGAAGATCTTCAGTGGGTGGGCATGGCACCGCTGGCGGTAGATGAAAACTACCGCGGGCAGGGCCTGGCGCGCCAGCTGGTCTATGAAGGGCTGGACTCGCTGAATGAGTTTGGTTATGCCGCCGTGGTCACGCTGGGCGATCCGGCGTTCTATGGCCGTTTAGGCTTCGAGCAGGCCGCGCATTACGATCTTCGCTGCCGCTGGCCGGGTACCGAATCCGCCTTCCAGGTGCATCGCCTGGCGGATGATGCCCTGAACGGCGTAAATGGTCTGGTGGACTACCACGACCATTTTAATCGCTTTTAATCAGGCTTTCGCGTAGCGCCTCAAAGGAGCCGTCTCCGGTCACGAGGCGCTCCTTCTGGCGCTTCGTTAGCTGCTTAATACGGTACTCCAGCCTGAGTGCCAGCGATCTGTCCCCCACGGCGGCAGAAAAAGCCAGTTGCAGTTCGCCTTTCCCCCGCAGCGCTTTTGCCCCTTTCCCCGTTTGATGTTGTAAAAAACGCCGCGCCACATCGGTGGTGATCCCGGTGTAGAGTGCGTTATCAGCGGTTCGGACAAGATAGAGAAACCAGCACACGGTAAACAGATTCAGTATGTTAAGGTGAACGCACCATAGCATGAGAGAGAACGAAAATGGAAACACTGGCCGCCATTAACCGCTGGCTGGCAAAGCAGCACGTCGTGACCTGGTGCGTATATAGCGAGGGCGAAATGTGGTGCGCCAACGCCTTTTACTACTACGATCCTGAACGCGTCGCTTTTTACGTCATGAGTGAGGACAAAACGCGGCATGCCCAGATGACCGGCCAGCAGGCAAAAGTGGCGGGCACGGTCAACGGCCAGCCCAAAACCGTCGCGCTGATCCGCGGCGTGCAGTTCAAAGGTGAGATTCGTCGCCTGGAAGGTGAAGAAAGCGACGCACAGCGTAAACGCTACACGCGCCGCTTCCCGGTTGCTGCTGCGCTAAAAGCCCCGGTGTGGGAAATCCGCGTTGATGAGCTGAAATTTACCGACAACACCCTGGGCTTTGGCAAAAAGCTTCACTGGCTACGCGCCGAGCAGGCGTAGCGCTTCGCGGTTAAACGCCGGGAGATCGTCCGGGGTCCGGCTGGTGATCAGCTGGTCGTTATCGTTGACCACCTCCTGATCGTAAAACTCGGCCCCTGCGTTTTTCAGATCGATAACGATCGGTTTCACCGCCGTAAGCTTACGCCCGCGGACCACTTCAGCGCTGATCAGCAGCTGCGGGCCGTGGCAGATGGCAAAGACCGGCTTGCCGGTGCCGACGAAGTCACGGGTAAAGGTGACGAAACGCTCGTCCCCGCGCAGGGAATCCGGTGAATGGCCGCCCGGTAACAGCAGGGCGTCGAAATCTGATGGGCTGACGTTATCGATGGACTCGTCGATGGTCACGCTGGCTTCGCCCTTGTGGCCCTTCACGGTTTTACCCGCTTCTTTCTCAATGGTGATGACCTCGTGGCCTGCCTTGCGGAATGCCTCAGCTGGCGACGTAAATTCTGAATCTTCAAACTCGTCGGTAATCAAGACTGCGATTTTTTTACCCATGCTTCCTCCGTTGTTTTCGCTTCAGACTGTTTTTTTCCCGTTTGTGGTAAATACTTACCGGTAACAGACTTTTAAGTGTGGTAGAGCAGGTCCAGATCGCAAACGGACAATTCTGTAAAGGGGATAAGATGAGTCAGGTACTGATTACCGGCACAACCGGGCTGGTGGGGGGACATCTGCTGCGGTTGCTGATCCAGGACCGGCATATCAACTATATTGCCGCCCCGACGCGCCGCCCGCTGTTGGATATCACCGGCGTCTATAACCCGCACGATCCCCAGCTCACCGACGCGCTGGCGCAGGTACAGGATCCTATAGATATCGCCTTTTGCTGCCTGGGCACGACGCGGCGTGAGGCGGGCAGTAAAGAAGCGTTCATCCATGCGGACTACACGCTGGTGGTGGATACCGCCCTGACGGCGAAAAAGCTGGGGGCAAAACATTTCCTGGTGGTGAGCTCGCACGGCGCCAGCACCGGCTCACCGTTTTTTTACAATCAGGTGAAGGGCAAAATGGAAGAGGCGCTGATTGCGCAGAAGTGGGAGCGCCTGACAATCGTGCGGCCTTCCATGCTGATGGGCCACCGCGACGAACGGCGTTTTAACGAATCCTTCTTCGCCCCGCTGTTTCGCATCCTGCCGGGTAACTGGAAGTCCATCGAGGCACGGGACGTCGCGCAGGCGATGCTGAAAGAGGCGCTGGCACCGTCGCAGGAGGGCGTCAATATCATCCCTTCGGCAAAACTTCGTGAAATCGCGCAGGGCGAGGCGTAAACTTCTCCGGCTTATTAAATAACACTCTCCGGGGAATGGTATGACTGGTCAGTCTTCATCTCAGGCGGCAACACCTGTCCAATGGTGGAAGCCCGCACTCTTCTTTCTCGTGGTCATCATTGGCCTCTGGTATGTGAAATGGCAGCCGTACTACGGCAAAGCCTTCACCGCCGCCGAAACGCACAGCATCGGTAAATCTATACTCGCTCAGGCTGATGCCAGCCCGCTGAAGGCGGCATGGGATTACGCCATGGTCTACTTCCTGGCGGTGTGGAAAGCTGCCGTCTTAGGGGTAATCCTGGGATCGCTGATTCAGGTACTTATTCCGCGAAACTGGCTGGTGAAAACACTCGGGCAGCCGCGCTTTCAGGGCACGCTGCTGGGGACGATTTTCTCTCTGCCGGGCATGATGTGCTCCTGCTGTGCCGCACCGGTAGCGGCGGGTATGCGCCGCCAGCGCGTATCCATGGGCGGTGCGCTGGCATTCTGGATGGGGAACCCGCTGCTCAACCCGGCGACGCTGGTGTTTATGGGCTTTGTGCTCGGCTGGCATTTTGCCGCTATCCGTCTGGTTGCCGGGCTGCTGACGGTGCTGGTGGTGGCGACGCTGGTACAAAAACTGGTGAAGGATACTGCCGTCGAACCCGCAGCCGTTGAACTGGACGTCAGCGAACCGCAGGGCGGTTTCTTCACTCGCTGGGGTAAGGCGTTGTGGCAGCTTTTCTGGAGCACCATTCCGGTCTATATCCTGGCGGTATTGGTTCTGGGCGCGGCGCGCGTCTGGCTATTCCCGCATGCGGACGGCGCGATCGACAACACGCTGATGTGGGTGATTGCGATGGCCGTTGCAGGCTGCCTGTTTGTGATCCCCACGGCGGCAGAAATTCCGATTGTCCAGACCATGATGCTGGCCGGTATGGGTACCGCACCGGCGCTGGCGCTGCTTATCACCTTGCCGGCAATCAGCCTGCCGTCGCTCATCATGCTGCGTAAGTCTTTCCCGGCGAAAGCGCTGTGGCTGACGGCGGGGCTGGTGGCGTTGAGCGGAGTGATGGTGGGGAGTATTGCGTTGATGTAAAAAAAGCCCGGTGGCGCTCGCGCCTACCGGGCCTTTAGTCAGACGTGGATTACTTAATGTAGGTAAACGCGGTGGTGACGTGCTTCACGCCGCTCACCCGGCTGGCGATATCCGCCGCCGCTTTCCCTTCACGATCGGTCACCAGACCCAGCAGGAACACTTCACCGTTTTCGGTCGTTACCTTCACGTTTGAGGATTTCACCTGGTCTGAACCCAGCAGCTGGGAGCGGACTTTGGTGGTGATCCAGGTGTCAGACGACGCGGTGCCCAGACTGATTGGCTGACCCTGGCGGATTTCATTGAAGACTTCCGTGGTGCCCTCAACGCCCATTGCGATCTGCTTCGCGCGGCTGGAGAGTTCGGTATTCGGTGCCTGACCCGTCAGCAGGACTTTGCCCTGATAAGCCGTCACGTTGATACGCGCTTCTTTCTTGATTTGTTCGTCTTTCGACAGCGCACTGTTGACCCGCAGCTCCAGCGTACCGTCATCCACCTGCGTTCCCACTGAGCGCGGATCGGTCGCCGCTTTGGTGCCTACTGCGGCAGTACCCACAACGGCCGCAGCGATACATCCCTGAAGCAGTAATGCAGACATAAGGACTGCGAGGGTCGATAAAGCCTTCATAAAAACTCCTTAATCATCCTGGTGAGGGAAAAGCGTGTTATCGATCAAATCGCATAAGCAGTTCACCGTGAGCATATGCATCTCCTGGATACGTGCGCTACGGTGAGACGGAATGCGGATTTCCACATCCTGCGGCCCGAGCAGACCCGCCAGCTCACCGCCGTCATAGCCGGTTAAGGCGACGATGGTCATGTCGCGGGTAACGGCGGCTTCAACGGCTTTGACGATGTCCCGGCTGTTGCCGCGCGTGGAGATCGCCAGCAGCACATCGCCGGCATGCCCCAGGGCGCGCACCTGCTTTGCGTAAATTTCGTCATGCAGACGATCGTTAGCAATCGCTGTTAAGACCACATTATCGGTATTAAGTGCAATGGCAGGTAAACTCGGGCGTTCGGTTTCAAAACGGTTAATCATGCTGGCAGCAAAATGCTGTGCGTTGGCGGCTGAGGTTCCGTTGCCACAACAGAGGATTTTGTTGCCGTTAAGCAGGGATTGCACCAGCGTCATTGCAGCGCGAGAGATCGCGTCCGGAAGGGCTTCCGCCGCGGCAATCTGAGTCTGGATGCTTTCTGTGAAGCACACTTTAATTCTTTCGAGCACGTTATCCCTTTTAAATCTTAATTATGCGTCTTCGCCAAAAGCGTTTTTAAGCCATTCGATCTCATTTCCGGTGAAGGCTATCACATCGAAACGGCAATCCACAGTATCAAAGCTCCCATTATGGCGGGCAAGCCACAAGTGGGCAGTCTGTAATAATTTATGTTGTTTGGCGAGCGTCACGCTGGCGGCAGCACCGCCAAAACGGGAAGACTGTCGAAAGCGGACTTCTACAAACACAATCACCTGACCGTCTTTCATGATCAGATCAATTTCGCCGCCGCGCCCGCGAACGTTGGCGGCGATAAAGCGCAGCCCTTTGCCTTCGAGCCAGCGACGCGCTTTTAACTCCCACGCATCGCCGGTCTCTTTACGGCTTAACTGGCCGGGACGATTTGCCCCTGCTGGTATTTGAGCCATGATAACTTCCTGTTAATCACACAGTCCTGAGTGGCGGTCAGATCGCCGGTGTTGCCGTTAAGCTCAAAGCCCGGTACCTGACGCATCTGGGTAAAGTGGTTTGCCAGCGCCCACGCATCAACACCCATCGCATACAGACGCGCCAGAGAGTAGTCGTTACGTACGGAGCTTAGCGCCTGCTGCATCAGCGCCGGGTTGCTGCCCGCCAGCATCGGGATTTCGCTGTACTGCAGGCCGTCCATTTCCAGACGGAAATCCGGGCCTGCGGTGCCCTGTGCGCTGCGGGAGCTGGCGTAGAGCGTTGCGCCGCTCTGGCTGCCGTTACGCATCGCGATCATCGGCTTGATAAAGGCGATCTCCTGCGGCGTGGCAACGATATAGGCCGCATCTACTTTACCACCACCGCTTATCTGCGCGTCGGTTGGCGGGGCAGGGATGGTCAGGCCTCCAATGGTCACGCTCTGCTGCTGCGGCAGGCTGGCGGAAACCGGACTGCCGTTAAGCGCGATACCCGCTCCACCGTTAACGCCCGCACGCAGTTCAGAGACGGAACCGAATTTCTGCTGCAGCACGATGCCGCCGCCCAGCTTCTGCCACTCGTCGGCAAAAGCATTAGCCACGCGATCGCCCAGCGTACTGCGCGGGATCAGCAGCAGCGGGGCCTGTTTACCCTGCTCGTGGATATGACGTGCCGCATCGCGGGCTTCATCTTCCGGAGAGAGTGCGAAGTAGCAAATATTGGCCCGGTTCTGAACTTGTTCCGGCTGGTTGAGCGCCAGTACGTTCAGCGTGGTATTGCTCTTCATCAGCTCTTCCACGTTGTTTTTCAGCAGCGGGCCGACAACGATGCTTGCCCCGTCCTGCTGAACCTGCGCCAGCACCTGGTCAAGCGGCTTCGAACTGGTGTCGTAGATTTTCAGCTCAGCGCCAGGGTTCGCGCTGGCGGTCGCCACGGCCTGCGGCTGATCGGCAGGTTGTGATGCTGGTTGTGCCGGCTGCTGTTGAGGCTGTTCTGCCGTTGCCTCTGGTGCAGGCGTCGCTTGTGCCTCAGCCGGAGCCTGTGCTGCTGGTGCGGCAGTCGCTGGTGGGGTTGTCGGTGCGGTAACCGGATTTTGCATTGTACCCTGCGCCGGGGTTTGTGCGGTGGTCAGGTCACTGGTCTCGGCGGCTGAGGGGCTGACAACGTCGTTCACGTTGGCCGCCTGCGCTGCCTGCACCGGAACCGCACTGCCCGTTACCGGCGTGGTGCCGTTTTTCGCCGCTTCAAAGCCCTGTTGAATCGTACGGCCAAACACTGCCGCCTGGCCATTCAGCGGCAGAAGCAGCGCAATTTTGCTTGTCGACGCAGGCTTAAAGTTCTGCACATTCACCAGCTGGGTTGGCAGCATTTTTGCGCCCGGGTTCTGCGGGTAACGGGTCTGCCAGTCGGTAATACCGGCTTTCAGCATTTTTGGATCGCTGCGGTTGTTAAACCACATCTGCTGCAGATCAAGCCAGCCCTGAAGCACGTTTTCGTCCGCGTTAATGACCAGCGCCTTTGCCTGATCCTGGGTCATCGAGGCAAGCGCCTGCCAGGTGGCATCAATATTTTTCTGCTTGTCGGCACCGGCGAGCAGCGGCTCCTGGGCAATCAAGGCACGCAGGAGCGTCAGGGAAGGGCGCCCCTGCTCAGCGGTAATGCCCGCCTGCCAGAAGCGCGCCTGCTGGTTTTTATCCAGCGCGCTCAGGTCGATGCTCCCCAGGATCTTTTTCGCGCCATCAAAATCTTTCTGCGCGACCTTCAGCTCGGCAGAGAGCAGGCTCTGCTCAAGTTGCTGAGTATCGTTAAGCTCTTTCGGCAGTTGGCCGAACAGCTCGGCAGCCTGCTGGGTTTTGCCCTCTTTCAGCAGTGCACGAATGGCGAGTAATTGCCAGTTGATCCTGGTATCATTTGTACTCTGCGACATTTGTTGCAGATAAAAGCCAGAATCAGCCTGAGCGGAGCCCTGAAGATGGGCGGTGCTCTGGTCAGGTGCCTGGGTGCCACAGCCTGCAAAAATCAGGGCTGCGAGCAGCAGCGGCACGCTGCGCGTGGCTTTTTTTCGAAGAAACGTTAACGGTACCATACTGTATCCAGTGATTTTTTTTTACGCAATGCTCAATATTAAATCGGCAATACGGACGAAACAATGAAACAACACGAAACGGCAGATAATTCTCAAGGCCAGCTTTATATTGTACCTACTCCTATCGGGAATTTGTCTGATATTACCCAACGTGCGCTGAACGTATTGCAAGCTGTTGATTTAATTGCCGCTGAAGACACCCGCCACACCGGTTTACTGCTGCAACATTTCGCGATTAACGCCCGTTTGTTTGCCCTGCACGATCACAATGAGCAACAAAAAGCCGAAACGCTGGTGGCGAAGCTGAAAGAGGGGCAGAACATTGCGCTGGTCTCCGACGCCGGTACGCCGCTGATCAACGACCCGGGCTATCACCTGGTGCGGACCTGTCGTGAAGCCGGTATTCGCGTTGTACCGCTGCCGGGGCCGTGCGCTGCCATTGCTGCGCTGAGCGCGGCGGGTCTGCCGTCCGATCGCTTCTGCTATGAAGGCTTCCTGCCTGCCAAATCAAAGGGCCGCCGCGACGTATTGAAGGATCTGGAAGCAGAGCCGCGCACCCTGATTTTTTATGAATCCACTCACCGCCTGCTGGAAAGCCTGGAAGATATGGTCACCGTCTGGGGCGAATCCCGCTACGTGGTGCTGGCGCGCGAGCTGACCAAAACCTGGGAAACCATTCACGGCGCGCCAGTCGGTGAACTGCTGGCGTGGGTGAAGGAAGACGAAAACCGCCGCAAAGGCGAAATGGTGCTGATTGTCGAAGGGCATAGGGCGGAAGAGGATGCCCTGCCTGCTGATGCGCTGCGCACGCTGGCGCTGCTCCAGGCGGAACTGCCGCTGAAGAAAGCGGCGGCATTAGCGGCAGAGATCCACGGCGTGAAGAAAAATGCGCTGTACAAGTATGCGCTGGAGCAGCAGGGGGAGTAAGCCAGATGAGCCGCTATCAGCCTCCTTTCACCATCACACCCTTTATCCTCAATCAGGTGGTTGAGATTGGTGAGCTATTAGGACATTGGGCGGCACATTCAGGTCGAACTTCTCCGCTACTCCGTAAAGAGAACCGTATTCGAACCATTCAGGCCTCGCTAGCCATTGAACATAACTCGCTGACGACAGGGCAGGTGACGGCAATCATGGATGGCAAACGCGTACTTGCTCCTGAAAAAGATATTCAGGAAGTACGCAACGCTATCCTGGCATATGAGAAATTGCCCGAATGGAAGCCCTGGAAGCTCAACGACTTACTCAGTGCACACCGATTATTGATGAAGGGTCTGGTCGATCATCCCGGAACGCTCAGAAATGGGGACGTAGGGGTGTACCGTGGAAACCAGTTAGTCCACATGGCTCCGCCAGCCTCACAGATGAACCGTCTTATCGACGATCTTCTTGCCTGGCTTAAGCAAACCGATCTTCACCCGCTGATTGTCAGCTCGGTATTTCATTACGAGTTTGAGTTTATTCATCCCTTTTCGGATGGAAATGGCCGCATGGGGCGGCTGTGGCAAACGTTGATCTTAAGCCAGTGGCGCGCCGAACTTGCATGGCTGCCCGTTGAGACGCTCATTCACTTCCAGCAAGCGCGCTATTACCAGATTTTAGGGCAATGCGATCGGGCCAGTGATTGCACGGCATTCGTGGAATTTATGCTGCAAAATATGACCGAAGCTTTGCGGGAAGGCATAGGTATGTCGTCCGTCATGTCGGAAAAAATGTCGGAAGAACTGTCGGAAAAGGAAAAGTCCATCCTTGAGCTTCTTACCGTTCAGCCGCAAATGACTGCGGTAATGTTGGCCTCTGCACTGGGCGTGGCTTCCCGCACTGCGGAACGTTATCTCCATTCTTTGCAAACAAAAGGTAAATTAAAACGCCTGGGGGCAAGGAAAGGGGGAAGCTGGCAGGTCATACGCTGACCTGCGTCGTTTGCTAAACCGTAATGATCTCGGTGCCCGTTTTACCCAACAGTTCTTTTTCGTGTTTTCCGATCCCATCATCCGTAATCACACAGTCGATTTTTTCCATCGGCAACACCTGGTTGAACCCGCGCCGGTTGAACTTGCTGGCGTCCAGCACGGCAATCACCTTATGCGCGGCGGCAGCCATAACGCTGCTAATCGAATAGCCTTCATTGAACGTTGTAATGCCGTTGGTGGCATCAATACCGTCCGCGCCGACAAACATCAGATCCGCGCTTATCCCGGTCAAAGAGCGCTCGGCGATGGTGCCATGCATAGAGTGCGTTTTATGGCGCACGGTACCGCCGCAGACCACGAGCGTAATATCTTTATTTTCCGAGAGGGCAAACGCGGCAGGCAGGCTGTTGGTAATGACGGTGATATTGGCTTTTTTGGTGAGTGCTTCGGCGATGAGCATGGTGGTGCTACCGCTATCGAGAATGATCGTCATCCCTTCTTCAATCATGGCCGCAGCGGCCTGTGCGATGCGCTTTTTCGGGTCTCTTGCCAGCTTATAACGGTCTTCCAGCACCACTTCCTGATTTTCGCTTTCCGCCAGGCTGCTGCCGGGTCTTGCTGCGCCACCGTGAAAACGCGTGACCAATCCTTTCTCTTCCAGCAGGCGCAGATCTGTTCGAATCGTTACTTCTGAAATGCCAAACATATTCGACAGATCCAGCACCATGACACTGCCCTGAGCGTTGACGAGGTCAACGATTTTATTACGTCGCTCAAATGAGTTCATATTGAAATGCCTGATAATTAACTGCCTCTATTCTAATCGAAGGTATGCGAAAGGTGTACGGTAATATTCGAAAGTAAATGTGAGCCAGCTCAGGTTGCTGGCTCGAAGCACTACGCGAAGCGCAGCATGATTTTGCCCTGCATTGGCGCACCGTTGAGTCCTTGCACGGCCTGAGCGAAGCTATCGCAATTGCCGGTATGAGCAATAAGGGGCTTTAGCTGTAGTTTTTTCTCTGTGAGAAGGCGCGCCGCGGTTTCCCATTCTTCACCCGGCCACGGGGCCGAATAATTCATCCAGCTTCCCAGAAGCGTCAACTCCTTACGCAGTATCTTGCCAAATGTCGCCGCAGGTAAGTTCAGGTCGTGATGCAGCGTACCCACCAGAGCGACCTGGGCGCGCGGCCCTGAGATATCAATGGCGAGCGTAACGGTTTGCGGTGTGCCAGCAGTCTCAAGAACCAACTGATCAAATGGGTTGTCGCTCAAGGCGTTGAAGATGTCCTCTGCGGCCAGAGAGCGGCTATTAAACACCTGAGTTGCCCCCAGCGCTGTTGCCAGCGCGAGCTTATCGTCGTTGATGTCAACCGCGGTAACACTGTTGGCGCCTAATGCCAGCGCACACTGCATCGCCAGCAGGCCGATCGTTCCTGCGCCGACAATGATGACGTTCTTACCCTCGCAGCCGGAAGCGAGATGAAATGCGTGTAGCCCTACGGTTATGGGCTCAATAAATGCGCCATCTTCAATTGCCATCTCTGCAGGAAGGCGGAACAGGTTTGCGCGCTTCACCACGATATATTCCGCGTTACCGCCTTCGCTACGAGATCCGACAAACTGATACTGCTTGCAGAGCGAGTAGTAGCCTTTTTCGCACGCCGGACAGGAGAAGCAGGGCAGTAATGGCACGCAGGCAACCGGATCGCCTGCCTTGAGGTCGTGCACTTCGGCACCACAGGCTTCGACATGACCGCTAAATTCATGTCCCAGGGTGATGGGATAATAATGTGCCCCTCCGGCAAAAATTCGCGGGATATCGGAGCCACATAATCCTGAGCAGGCAATACGCACCTGCACATCATCCGCAGCCTGTATGTGAGGGATTGGACGTTCTTCAACGCGCACGTTGCCCTCAGCGTGAATTACAACTGATTTCATATTCACTCCAGAAAAAGAGGGGGAGCATGGCTCCCCGGGTATCAAGACACCGTCTGGCTTTGCGGGTTAGCGGCGTTCTTTTCTGCCGCGTTAAACACACGGGCACGTCGCCAGGTGAGCAGGACGCCGGTGACGTAAATTGCACCAATCACGATGAACCCCACCAGGTTTTGCCAGGTGAAAAATTGGATGAGCAGCCAGGTGATGGGTGAACCGCCCTGGTCCATGGAGGCCACCAGCCCGCCAGCTTTTAATGCGCCAGCATTTTGCGCAAGCTGGGTGTGGAGGCCGATGGTCTGGGTCGCAATCCACAGCGTAATGCCCATAATGATGACGCCAGAGATAAGCGTGCGGAACAGGTTGCCCTGATGCACCGCGACCGCCATCGCCACAAAAAAGCCGATGGTGGCAAGGTCACCGAACGGCAACACCTGGTTGCCCGGCACCAGAACAGCAATCAGGATGGTAAGCGGGATGAAAATCAGGCTGGCGGAGACGACGGACGTATGGCCCAGCAGCAGCGCCGGATCGAGACCGATTAAGAACTCCTGCCCACCAAACTTCGCCTGCAGACGTTTACGGGCATGTTTAGCAATCGGCGTCAGGCCGTCCATAATCGGTTTGATTACGCGCGGCATCAGCAGCATCACGGCGGCGGTTTTCACGGCCAGTTGGAGAACGGATTTGGCGTCATAGCCTGCCAGCATGCCAATCGCCAGTCCCATCACAAACCCAACCGTGACCGGTTCGCCAAACGGGCCAAAGCGTTTTTGCACATCGTCAGCGCTAAAATGAATACGCTTAAGACCTGGGATTTTATCGATAATCGTATCGACCAGAACGGCGATCGGACCGAGGTAAGCTGACGAGCCGTGAGGGATGGCAATCCCTTCCAGACCGAAGAAGTCCCGCGTGTCTTTGGCAAACCAGTCCCCCAGCTTGTAAACAAACGCGGCGTGCACCACAACGCCCAGGATCCCCAGCCAGTAAGAGCCGGTTGCCAGGTGCAGCATCGCACCGGTGAAGGTCATGTGCCAGATGTTCCAGATATCGACGTTCACCACCCGCGTCATCCGCGTCACCAGCATGACAACGTTGACGCCAATCGCAACAGGGATTGCGATAAGTGCAATCTGTGATGCCCAGGTCATTGGGGATGAACCTGGCCAGCCGACATCCACCACGTGCAGGTTAATCTGGAACTGCTCAGCCATCGCTTTGGCCGCCGGGCCGATGGAGTCAAGCATCAGGCCGATAACCAGCCCGATCCCGACGAAGCCAATGCCGATATGTAGGCCGGATTTAAAGCAATCGCCCAGCTTCATCCCCAACAGCTTAGAGAAGATGATGATGACGATTGGCAGCATTACGGTTGGCCCCAGATCGAGGATGTACCGCATGATTTCGGTAAACATGTTCTTACCCCTCGAGGATGGTCAGAATTTTTTGCTGCAGGGCTTCGATGCCGACGCCGGATACAAACGGCATGCCATGCACCACAGGGATGTCGCCAAAGGCTCTGTCAACTTTCGCCGTGGTACAAATCAGGTCTGCACCGTCCATATAGGTTTCGATTTCAGTCACCCTGCACTGGACCAGATCCAGCTCAATGTGGTGGGCTTCACACAGTTCTTTGATCTCTTCTGCTGCCATGGTTGAGGTGGCGACAGCACCGCCACAGGCAACAATAACTTTGCGTTTCATAGGGCACTCCTTTTTTATTATCAGTATGTTATGAAGCCTGGGCACAGACGACAGGCTCAAGGATCGTCTCCCGGAAACGATCGGCCAGGCGCTCTGCGGGCGCAGCCAGCAGCATGTCCAGCGTATCCGGGTTTTGTAGCTCACTGAAAAGGCGGCGCAGCAATTTCATTTGCGCCGCAGGGTTTTCAACGATTAACGCGATGATGAGTGAGACGGCGACCTCGCCATCATCATCGGCCTGCTGAAAATGCACCGGTTTGTCCGGACGAATCAGGTAAATCGCGGGGTGTTTCGCATGTACGGCTTCGCAGTGCGGAATAGCGACCGCATGGCGTTCAAGGGCAATGCCGGTGGGGTAGTTCATCTCCCTTTCCAGAAGGGCGGCAGGGTAGGTGGCGTGTACAACACCGTTAGCCAGCATCTCCTCGCCAATATGCGCCAGCGCCTGCTGGCAGGTTTCAAACACAATTCCGGTACGGACAAAAACGTGACTCATACACTCTCCGGCATCAGACGGGTTCAGGGGTGCAGCCAAATCGATAGGCGCGTAATACATCCTGTATTTTGTCGATGATGAGATTTTGCGGTGTTGCGGCGATCTCATTCATCGACAATCGTTCGAACTGGACGGGCATAAACTGGCTGATCAGCCCCAGAGGCAAGGAGGTTGCGCTCAGATTAGCGATTAACTTCTCAACGCTCTGGCGAATGCGCGGGTGCGGCCAGTAGTAGCGAATGCGATCGGACAGGCTAAAGTGAATATCCACCATTGCCTGGCTCCAGGTAGGGCGGTAGTACTTTTTCCAGTAATCCGGCTCGTTCAGCATGACTTCGTCGATCACGTCAAGCACATGGCTGCGTTGCTCAGGGGCGATGAGGGCCTTCTCCATTTGTGCGAGGGCAAAAATGGCTTCTCGCAGGGCAAAGGTAAGCGCCGGGCCGACTTTCAGGATCGCGAAGTGATCGCGAACCAAAGCGCGATAGGCCTGACGAGTCTGATAGTCCGTTGAATGCGCCTCATAGACCATGGGTGTCTGGCGGATCCAGCCGGAAAGCGCCTCTGCCGCTTGCGGCTGATAGTGAATAATTTGCGTATGGTCGAATTCCACGCCGGGTTGCACAACTAACGCAATCACACGCGTCATCGCCTCGTTCAGACCGAGCGCGGCAAAGGCCTCACGATGCGTTTCCAGCGTCTGCGCGGCATCTTCCACACGGGTAACATGAACGCTGTTAATACTGCTGGCTTCACCGCCGGGAACGGGAACCTCAGTACCAATCACGTAGGTTAGCGCCGCTTTTTGTTCTTCAGTGGCCGTCTCTTCTGCGGCTTTGCACAGTCGGGCGGCACGCTGTGCCACCACCCCTGGCGGGAGTGGAACAGGATCGTCGGCGCAGGACATTGAGGCGTCCAGGTGGATCTTGCTAAACCCTGCCACGACATAGGCTTTGATCAATGCGATGGATTTCTCCATCGCAGCGTTTGCCGGTTCGTTTTGCCAGCAGTTTGGCCCCAGATGATCGCCACCCAGGATCAAACGTTCATGCGGAAAGCCCACCTCGTTGGCGATCTTCAGAACAAAATCACGGAAATCAGCGGGTTTCATACCGGTGTAACCGCCGAACTGGTTCACCTGATTTGAAGTAGCTTCAATTAGTACCTTGTTGTCGGTATGCAGATCGAACCGTAATGCGGCTTCGATAACCAGCGGGTGCGCTGAACAGACAGAACAAATACCGAGATGCTCTCCCGCCTTATGGCGGGCAATAATATCTTTCACATTTCCTCCGGGTCAGGACTTTAGAGTTTTCCTTCACAACCACAATCGTTAATGACTTTGCGCACCACCTCTTTCATGGCACGTTTGGCGGGCACCATGTAATGTCGCGGGTCACTGGTTTCGGGATGTGAAGCGAGATAGGTTTTCAGCGCATTCGAGAAGGCGATTTTGAGTTCTGTGGCAACGTTGACCTTGCAAATACCGAGGCGAATAGCCTGACGGATATCGGCCGTAGATAAACCTGAAGCGCCGTGCAGCACCAGCGGGATATCGACCTGATTGCGGATCTCTGCCAGACGTTCAAAATCAAGTTTCGGCGTGGCAGTGTAGAGGCCGTGCGCGGTACCGATGGCGACGGCCAATGAGTCGATATCCGTTAATTCAACAAATTCGCGTGCCTGTTGCGGGTTGGTGTAAAGCGCGTCTTTGCTGTCGACGACCAGGTCATCCTCCTGACCGCCAAGACGGCCAAGTTCAGCCTCCACGCTAACGTCGTAACGGTGGCAGTAGTCTGTCACTTTCTTCACCAGCGCGACGTTTTCAGCGAATGGATGATGCGATCCGTCGATCATCGCCGAGCGGATCCCGCTCTGGATTTTCTGCGCAATATCGTCGAAATCTTCGTGATGATCGAGGTGGATCGCCAGTGGCTGGTTGTACGTTTTGGCCAGATCGCTGGCGATGGCGACCACGTTCCCGGTTCCGGCATAGCTAAACGTACCGGGTGTACCCGCGACGATCAGGGGGGAGCGCATTTCAGAGGCCGTTTCAACGACCACCTGCAGCGTTTCGAGATTATGAATATTGAATGCCGGTACGGCGTACCCTTCGCGCTGTGCTTTTAACAGCATCGCTTTCGACGAGATGATGAACATCTTTCCTCCGAAACCTTTCGTTTTGTTTGTGCGAAAGACAATATAGGGTTTCGGAATGTTGTTTTGTGATTGCCATCTTAAAAATGAAAGAATCGAAATGAAAGGCAAGGATGTGAAAGAAATGAAAGCAAAAAAAAGCATGGCCGAAGCCATGCTAAGCGAGGTTTACAGCAAACTCACGTCACCGGCGCCGGGTTAAACACCGCCAGCTGGTTATGCAATCCCCACTGGTCCGAGAAAGTTTTCTTCCTCCCGCTCGCTACGTCCAGAATAAAATGGAACAGCTTCCAGCCCACGTCCTCAATACTCTCTTCCCCGGTGGCGATGGTGCCCGCGTTGATATCCATTAAGTCATACCAGCGGTTTGCCAGCTCGGTGCGCGTCGCCATCTTGATCACCGGGACCGCCATCAGCCCGTACGGCGTGCCGCGCCCGGTGGTAAAGACCTGCACTGTAATACCGGAGGCCACCTGCTGGGTGCCGCACACAAAATCGCTGGCAGGTGTTGCCGCATAAATAAGGCCGCGCCTGGTTGGCCGTTGGCCCGGAGAGAGCACTTCCACAATCGCGCTCTGGCCGGATTTGGCAATCGAACCGAGGGCTTTTTCCACCACGTTCGCCAGGCCGCCTTTCTTGTTGCCCGGTGAAGGGTTGGCGCTGCGGTCCGTTTTGCCCATATCAAGATAATTATCGTACCAGGCCATCTCCTCCAGCAGGCGTTTGCCCACCTCTTCGTTGACTGCGCGCGGCGTCAGCAGATGGATGGCGTCACGCACTTCGGTTACCTCGGAGAACATCACCGTGGCGCCGCAGCGAACCAGCAGATCGGACGCATAGCCCACTGCCGGGTTGGCCGTCACGCCGGAAAACGCATCGCTGCCGCCGCATTGTGTTCCCACCACCAGTTCCGACGCCGGACACGTTTCGCGCTGGCGGCGGTTGAGTTTGTCCAGATGATGCTCTGCTACCTGCAAAATATCGTCGACCATTGAACGAAAACCAACGTGGCGCTCGTCCTGCAGGCGCACGATGCTGGCCCCGTCAGCCGGGATGGCTTTGACATCTTCGGTGCCCTGCAGCAGGCGCTCTGGCTGCAATTTTTCACAGCCGAGGCCAATAACCATCACCTCGCCGCCAAAGTTCGGATTCAGGGCGATATTGTGGATAGTACGGATCGGCACGACCGCCGCGGGCGCATTGATCGCTACGCCGCAGCCGTACAGGTGGTTAAGACCCACTACGCCGTCGACGTTCGGGTACTTTGGCAGCAGATCGCGTTCAATGATTTTCACCACGTAATCCACCACGCCCGCCACGCAGTGCACGCTGGTGGTAATGCCGAGCAGGTTTTTGGTGCCGACGCTACCGTCCGCATTGCGGTAGCCTTCAAAGGTATAGCCCTCCAGCGGCGGCAAAGCTTCAGGAACGCGGGTCGCCAGCGGAAGCGTATTCAGCGGCGGTGCTTCTGGCAGCGCCACCAGCGACTCCTCAATCCAGCTACCCTGCGGGATAGCGCTTACCGCATAGCCGATGACTTCGCCGTAGCGTACGATTTCACCGTGGGCAGGAATATCGACCAACGCGACCTTGTGCCCCTGCGGAATATGCTCAATCAGCTCCAGCCCGTCCGGGAAGCGGGTGCCTGCTTTTAAGCCATTGTCGTTGACAATAATCGCCACGTTATCCGTATCGTGAACCTTAATATAAAACGCCGTCGGGGGTACCTCTCTAATTACAATATCGGTCATTATTCACTCTTCTCCGGCAAAGTTTCAGCTATGAAAAATAACTCGTTGGATAATCGTTTTCTTAACGTAGAAATAAAGCATGTCAGGAGAAGAAAAGTGAAAATGTGATCGCGATCGTTTCAGGCGGACTAATCCTTGATTCTGTGCATTAGCGCCCACTGCTTTGTGCATATGCTCAAAATAGCATTGAGATGTAACGCAATACTTGAGCATCAAAACAATGTGCTGACGTGTAGAGCCGATTATACTGAATGACGATTTTATAACGCCACCATTCAGTCAGAGAAATAAATATAAAGAATCTGTTCTGGAATAAATATTACTGGCTAAAACTGCGGAATTAAAAAAGGGTTAAGTGATGAATAACGATATCTTCCCGAATAAGTTTAAAGCTGCCCTCGCGGCGCACCAGATTCAGATTGGCTGTTGGTCCGCGCTGGCAAACCCTATCAGCACCGAAGTGTTAGGCCTGGCCGGATTCGACTGGCTGGTGCTGGACGGCGAACACGCGCCGAACGATATCAGCACCTTTATTCCGCAGCTAATGGCGCTGAAAGGTAGCCCCAGCACTCCGGTGGTGCGCGTGCCAACGAACGAGCCGGTGATTATCAAGCGTCTGCTGGATATCGGTTTCTACAATTTCCTGATCCCGTTTGTGGAAACGGAAGAACAGGCGGCGCTGGCCGTGGCCTCAACGCGCTATCCGCCGGAAGGGATCCGCGGCGTCTCGGTATCGCACCGCGCCAACATGTTTGGCACCGTGCCGGACTATTTCGCCCAGTCCAATAGCAACATCACTATTCTGGTTCAGATTGAAAGCCAGCAGGGCGTTGATAACGTCGATGCGATTGCAGCCACAGACGGCGTGGACGGTATCTTCGTCGGTCCAAGCGATCTGGCTGCGGCGTTTGGGCATCTGGGCAACGCCAGCCACCCGGACGTACAGCGCGCAATACAGCACATCTTTGCCCGCGCCAAAGCGCACGGCAAACCGTGCGGCATTCTGGCGCCGGTTGAAGCCGATGCCCGCCGCTACCTGGAGTGGGGAGCCACATTTGTTGCCGTCGGCAGCGACCTCGGCGTGTTCCGCTCGGCTACGCAGAAATTAGCGGACGCTTTTAAAAAATAACCATCATTGAGGAAACAGATTATGACGCTGAAAGTGGGTTTTATTGGTCTTGGGATCATGGGTAAACCAATGAGTAAGAACCTGATTAAAGCGGGTTACTCACTGGTGGTATCCGATCACAATCCACAGTCTGTGGCTGAGGTGATGGCGGCGGGCGCGGAAACAGCTACTACCCCTAAAGCCATTGCTGAGCAGTGCGATGTCATCATCACCATGCTGCCAAATTCCCCTCACGTCAAAGAGGTCGCGCTTGGGGAGAACGGCATCATCGAGGGTGCGAAGCCGGGCCTGGTGCTGATTGATATGAGCTCTATTGCCCCGCTCGCGAGCCGTGAAATCAGCGAGGCGTTAAAAGCGAAGGGCGTAGAGATGCTGGATGCGCCCGTCAGCGGCGGCGAGCCGAAAGCCATCGACGGTACCCTGTCGGTGATGGTGGGCGGCGATAAGGCCGTGTTCGACAAATACTATGACCTGATGAAAGCGATGGCAGGCTCCGTAGTGCATACCGGAGACATTGGCGCGGGCAACGTTACCAAGCTCGCGAACCAGGTGATTGTGGCGCTGAACATTGCCGCCATGTCTGAAGCGCTGACGCTGGCAACGAAGGCGGGCGTCAATCCGGACCTGGTCTATCAGGCAATCCGTGGCGGTCTGGCGGGCAGTACGGTGCTGGATGCCAAAGCGCCGATGGTGATGGATCGTAATTTCAAACCCGGTTTCCGCATTGATCTGCACATCAAAGATCTGGCGAACGCGCTGGATACGTCTCACGGCGTGGGTGCACAGCTACCGCTGACCGCTGCGGTTATGGAGATGATGCAGGCGCTGCGTGCGGATGGCCTGGGTACGGCCGATCACAGCGCGATTGCGTGCTACTACGAAAAACTGGCGAAGGTGGAAGTGGCGCGTTAATAGCATCTTGCCCGCACCTGAGGGTGACAGCGGCGCGCAAACCCTCTATACTGCGCGCCGAAGCTGACCAGACAGTCGCCGCTTCGTCGTCGTCCCTTTCGGGGGAGACGGGCGGAGGGGAGGAAAGTCCGGGCTCCATAGGGCAGGGTGCCAGGTAACGCCTGGGGGGGAAACCCACGACCAGTGCAACAGAGAGCAAACCGCCGATGGCCCGCGCAAGCGGGATCAGGTAAGGGTGAAAGGGTGCGGTAAGAGCGCACCGCGCGGCTGGTAACAGTCCGTGGCACGGTAAACTCCACCCGGAGCAAGGCCAAATAGGGGTTCACATGGTACGGCCCGTACTGAACCCGGGTAGGCTGCTTGAGCCAGTGAGCGATTGCTGGCCTAGATGAATGACTGTCCACGACAGAACCCGGCTTATCGGTCAGCTTCAACTTCTTCCAGAACCCCGCTTCGGCGGGGTTTTTGCTTTTAGGGTTTCGTAGCCCAGGTATGCGCATCGCCACCCGGCAACTCGCACAAACGACATCAATTCTCATATTTGCGACATTAAGCACATTTCACTGCATGACCCTTTCGGGCATCGCTATGCCTACCGCAAACGATCGTTATCACAAAATTTCACCCTAAAAAATGGTGAATTTACAGCATTGTTAATTTGTTGCGAATGTTAACTGAACGATCGCAAATATTTTCTTATTTGATATAAACATATTGAAATTAAAAACATTCAGGCTATGAATGTGTGACGTATTCCACTGTTTATGAAAAGCTGTCCAAAAATCCTCTGCAAAATTTGATAATTTGAAAGAATGTTTAAAAGGAATAACGGTTATTTATTGGCCTTTAATTGTCTGAAAGTTCGTCTTTATTGATTTATTTAACGCTGGGAAATTTATCAAGGTTATCGCCATAAAATAAATTTATTACTGCTGATTTTATTGATCGATATCAGCGTAATGGTGTGCTTTTAATTTTATATGGCATTGATTATAAAGTATTTTTTAGGTTCTTGTTGTGCCCGTAAAATGCGCGGGGAAGCAAATTGTGAGTAACAGCACATACCCCCTGAAACATTATTGGGTAGAATCCGCTGCGTCATAGGGAAATAAGCGCAGAATATTATGAATACTATTATTCTACCGAAAACTCAGCACCTCGTGGTATTTCAGGAAGTCATTAAAAGTGGCTCCATAGGTTCTGCCGCAAGACAACTAGGCCTGACGCAACCCGCCGTCAGCAAAATCATCAGCGACATCGAATCCTACTTCGGGGTGGAAGTGATGGTGCGTAAAAACACCGGCGTAAAACTCACTGCCGCTGGTCAGGTGCTGCTGTCATACGCTGAGTCGATCACCCGCGAAATGAAAAACATGGTGAGCGAAATCAACAGCCTCAGTTTTAGTACCGTCATGGACGTCTCCTTTGGCTATCCGTCGCTGATTGGCTTCACCTTCCTGTCTGAGATGATCAAAAAATTCAGGGAAGTGTTCCCGAAAGCACGCGTCTCCATGTATGAAGCGCAGCTCTCTTCATTCCTGCCCGCCATTCGCGACGGTCGGCTGGATTTTGCCATCGGCACGCTGAGCGACGGAATGTTGCTTCAGGACCTTCACGTTGAGCCACTGTTTGAATCCGAGTTTGTGCTGGTGGCGAGTAAATCACGAACGTGCACCGGCCCGACCAGACTGGCATCACTTACGCATGAGCAGTGGGTGATGCCGCAAACCGATATGGGCTACTACAACGAACTCCTGACCACCCTGCAAGACAACCACATCAGCATTGAAAACATCGTCCAGACCGATTCCGTCGTCACCATTTATAACCTTGTCCTGAATGCCGATTATCTGACGGTGATCCCCCGCGACATGATTGCGCCGTTCGGCTCGGACCAGTTTATCGTCCTGCCGGTGGAAGATGAATTACCCGTGGCGCGCTATGCCGCCGTGTGGTCGAAAAATTACAGTATTAAAAAATCGGCGTCAGTATTAGTTGAACTGGCAAAACAATATTCGTCGATGGATATCGATAAACGACGATAAAAATAATTAAGTTTTAAAACACCCGGAGCGACGCTTTTTAACGCTCTGATACCCTGACTTTGCCTGAAAACAATGAATTATTATAACGAGGATATTATGCACATTACCTACGATCTCCCGGTGACCATTGAAGATATTCAGGACGCCAGAAAACGCCTGGCGGGAAAAATTTATAAAACCGGCATGCCGCGCTCAAATTATCTCAGCGAACGCTGTAAGGGTGAGATATTTCTTAAGTTTGAAAATATGCAGCGTACCGGTTCGTTTAAAATACGCGGGGCGTTTAATAAGTTAAGTTCGTTGACGGATGCAGAAAAACGCAAAGGGGTAGTGGCCTGCTCCGCAGGAAACCACGCTCAGGGGGTGTCGCTCTCCTGCGCCATGCTCGGTATCGACGGCAAAGTGGTGATGCCGATGGGCGCGCCAAAATCCAAGGTCGCCGCTACCCGCGACTACTCCGCCGAAGTGGTGCTACACGGCGAGAACTTCAACGACACCATCGCTAAGGTGAGCGAAATCGTCGAGATGGAGGGGCGCATTTTTATCCCGCCTTATGACGATGCGAAAGTCATTGCCGGCCAGGGCACCATCGGCCTCGAAATTCTTGAAGATCTTTACGACGTGGATAACGTGATTGTTCCTATCGGCGGCGGCGGGTTAATTGCCGGTATTGCGACAGCAATTAAATCCATCAACCCGACAATCAATATTATCGGCGTACAGTCTGAAAACGTTCACGGCATGGCGGCTTCCTGGCAGGCCGGAGAAATAACCAACCATCGCGTTACCGGCACATTAGCCGACGGCTGCGACGTGTCTCGTCCGGGTAAATTAACCTTCGAAATTGTTCGTGAACTGGTCGATGACATTGTGCTGGTGAGTGAAGACGATATTCGCAACAGCATGATTGCCCTTATTCAGCGAAATAAAGTGGTGACGGAAGGTGCGGGCGCGCTGGCCTGCGCGGCGTTATTAAGCGGCAAGCTTGACCACTATATTCAGGGCCGTAAAACCGTCTGCATTATTTCCGGCGGCAATATCGATCTCTCCCGTGTTTCCCAAATTACCGGCTTCGTTGACGCATAAAGGTGACCTATGAGCAACACAGAAAGCATTGTCGTTGGCCAGACAAAAACGTCCTCCTGGCGTAAGTCTGACACCACATGGACGCTCGGCCTGTTTGGTACCGCCATTGGCGCAGGCGTGCTGTTCTTCCCCATTCGCGCAGGCTTTGGCGGACTGATCCCCATCCTGCTGATGCTGGTACTCGCCTTCCCGATTGCGTTTTACTGCCACCGCGCGCTGGCGCGCCTCTGTTTATCCGGCAGCAACGTCTCCGGCAACATCACCGAAACGGTGGAAGAGCACTTCGGGAAAACCGGTGGGGTGGTGATCACTTTCCTCTACTTCTTCGCCATTTGCCCGCTGCTGTGGATTTACGGCGTCACCATTACTAACACCTTTATGACCTTCTGGGAAAACCAGCTCCAGATGCCTGCGCTGAACCGCGGCGTGGTGGCGCTGTTCCTGCTGCTGCTGATGGCCTTTGTGATCTGGTTCGGGAAAGACCTGATGGTGAAGGTGATGAGCTACCTGGTGTTCCCGTTCATTGCCAGCCTGGTGCTGATTTCCCTGTCGCTGATCCCGTACTGGAACTCGGCGGTAATCGACCAGGTCAACCTGAGCGATATCGCCTTTACCGGTCATGACGGCATTCTGGTCACGGTGTGGCTGGGGATCTCCATCATGGTCTTCTCCTTTAACTTCTCGCCCATCGTCTCCTCGTTCGTGGTCTCCAAGCGCGAAGAGTACGAGCCGGAGTTCGGTAAAGCATTCACCGAGCAGAAATGTTCCAAAATCATCGGTCGCGCCAGCCTGCTGATGGTGGCGGTGGTGATGTTCTTCGCCTTTAGCTGCCTGTTTACGCTCTCTCCGCAGAACATGGCGGATGCCAAAGCGCAGAACATTCCGGTGCTCTCTTACCTGGCGAACCACTTTGCCTCGATGTCGGGCAGTAAATCCACGTTCGCCACGGTGCTGGAATACGGCGCCTCCATCATCGCGCTGGTCGCTATCTTTAAATCCTTCTTCGGCCACTACCTGGGCACGCTGGAGGGGCTGAACGGCCTGATCCTCAAGTTCGGCTACAAGGGCGATAAGAAGAACGTCTCCGTCGGCAAGCTGAACACCATCAGCATGATTTTCATCATGGGCTCCACCTGGATTGTGGCCTACGCCAACCCGAACATTCTCGACCTTATTGAAGCCATGGGGGCGCCAATTATCGCTTCTCTGCTGTGTCTGCTGCCGATGTACGCCATTCGTAAAGCGCCCGCGCTGGCGAAATACAAAGGCCGGACCGAGAACATCTTCGTGACCGTGGTCGGCCTGCTGACCATTTTGAACATCGTTTACAAACTGTTCTAACCCAAAGCTCAGGAAGAGCGGAGTAACACATGACTGAATTTCCGGTAGTACTGGTTATTAACTGCGGATCGTCCTCCGTTAAGTTTTCGGTGCTGGACGCAGCAGGCTGCGATGCCCTGCTGACGGGCATTGCGGACGGCATCAACACTGAAAAAGCCTTTATTTCCGTGAACGGGGGTGAGCCGGTCAGACTGGCTCACCAGGACTACGAAGGGGCGCTGGCCGCCATCGCCCTCGAGCTGGAGAAACGCGACCTGATGAGCAGCGTGGCCTTGATTGGCCACCGCATCGCTCACGGCGGCGATCTCTTCAGCGAGTCGACCCTCATCACGGAAGAGGTCATTGAGCAGATCCGCCTGGTTTCCCCGCTGGCGCCGCTGCATAACTACGCCAACCTGAGCGGCGTGCAAGCCGCAGAGCGCCTGTTCCCCGGCGTGCAGCAGGTGGCGGTATTTGACACCAGCTTCCATCAGACCATGGCGCCGCAGGCGTATCTGTACGGTCTGCCGTACCGCTATTTTGAAGAGCTGGGCGTGCGCCGCTACGGCTTCCACGGCACCTCTCACCGCTACGTGTCCGCGCAGGCGCACGCGCTCCTCGGGCTGTCCCCCGAGGACAGCGGCCTGGTGATTGCTCACCTCGGCAACGGGGCGTCCATCTGCGCGGTGCGCAACGGTAAAAGCGTCGATACCTCAATGGGGATGACGCCGCTGGAAGGGCTGGTGATGGGCACGCGCTGCGGCGACGTGGACTTCGGCGCAATGGCGTGGATTGCCCAGCAGACCGGCCAGTCGTTCGAGGATCTGGAGCGCGTGGTCAACAAAGAGTCCGGGTTGCTTGGCATCTCCGGTATCTCCTCCGATTTACGCGCGCTGGAGAAAGCCTGGCATGACGGCAATGACCGGGCGCAGCTGGCGATAAAGACCTTTGTCCACCGCATAGCGCGGCATATCGCCGGTCACGCCGCGTCTCTGCACCGTCTGGATGGCGTGATTTTCACTGGCGGCATCGGTGAAAACTCCACACTGATCCGCGCGCTGGTGGCGGAACATCTGAAGGTGTTTGGCATCGCGCTCGACGAGGCGAAAAACGCTCTGCCGGGCAGCGCGGGTGCGCGCGTCATCTCCACCGAGTCGTCCCGCGTGACCTGCGCGGTTATCCCTACCAACGAAGAAAAAATGATCGCGCTGGACGCCCTCCGTCTTGGGAAGGTCACCCCGGCTGCGGCTTACGCCTGATAAAGCGAGAATCTGATGAAAGTAACAATCGATACGGGCATCGCGCCCTACAGCGACGCATGGGCTGGGTTTCACGGTGAAGAATGGAAAAACGCCGTTAACGTCCGCGATTTTATTCAGCATAACTACACCCCTTATGAAGGCGATGAAGCTTTCCTCGCGCAGGCGACGCCAGCAACGACGGCGCTGTGGCAGAAGGTGATGGTCGGCATTCGTCAGGAGAATGCTACTCACGCTCCGGTGGATTTTGACACCAACATTGCCACCACCATTACCGCCCACGGACCGGGCTATATCGACCAGGATCTTGAGACGATCGTCGGCCTGCAAACCGACAAGCCGCTCAAGCGCGCCCTGCATCCGTACGGCGGGATCAACATGATCCGCAGCTCGTTCGAAGCCTACGGACGGGAAATGGATCCGCAGTTCGAATACCTGTTTACCGACCTGCGTAAAACCCACAACCAGGGCGTGTTTGACGTTTACTCCCCGGAGATGATGCGCTGCCGTAAATCTGGCGTGCTGACCGGTCTGCCGGACGGCTACGGGCGCGGGCGCATCATCGGCGATTACCGCCGTGTGGCGCTGTACGGCGTCAGCTATCTGGTGCGCGAGCGTGAACTGCAGTTTGCCGATCTGCAGGGGAGGCTGGAGCGCGGCGAAGATCTGGAGGCGACGATCCGCCTGCGCGAGGAGCTGGCGGAGCACAGGCGTGCGTTGCTGCAGATCCAGCAGATGGCGGCAAACTATGGCTTTGATATTTCACGTCCGGCGATGAACGCGCAGGAAGCGGTGCAGTGGGTCTATTTTGCCTACCTTGCCGCAGTGAAATCCCAGAACGGCGGGGCGATGTCGCTGGGGCGCACGGCCTCGTTCCTTGATATCTACATTGAGCGCGACATGCAGGCAGGAAGGCTTAACGAGGTGCAGGCCCAGGAGCTGATCGACCACTTCATCATGAAGATCCGCATGGTGCGCTTCCTGCGCACGCCGGAGTTCGACACGCTCTTCTCCGGCGATCCGATCTGGGCCACGGAAGTGATCGGCGGCATGGGGCTGGATGGCCGTACGCTGGTGACAAAAAACAGCTTCCGCTACCTGCATACCCTTCATACCATGGGGCCCGCGCCGGAGCCGAACCTGACGATCCTCTGGTCTGAACAGCTGCCGATCGCGTTTAAGAAATACGCCGCGCAGGTGTCGATCGTCACCTCGTCGCTGCAGTATGAGAACGACGATCTTATGCGCGCCGACTTCAACAGCGACGACTACGCCATTGCCTGCTGCGTCAGCCCGATGGTGATCGGCAAGCAGATGCAGTTCTTTGGCGCACGCGCCAACCTTGCTAAAACGCTGCTGTACGCGATCAACGGCGGGGTGGACGAGAAGCTGAAGATCCAGGTCGGCCCGAAAACCGAGCCGCTGCTGGATGAGGTGCTGGATTACGACACCGTGATGGCGAGCCTCGACCACTTTATGGACTGGCTGGCGGTGCAGTACATCAGCGCGCTGAATCTCATTCACTACATGCATGATAAGTACAGTTACGAAGCCTCGCTGATGGCGCTGCACGATCGTGACGTCTATCGCACCATGGCCTGCGGCATTGCCGGGCTGTCGGTGGCGGCGGATTCCCTGTCGGCGATTAAGTACGCCACGGTGAAACCAGTGCGCGACCACAACGGCCTGGCGGTGGACTTCGTCATCGAAGGGGACTATCCGCAGTACGGCAATAATGACGATCGCGTGGACAGCATCGCCTGCGACCTGGTGGAGCGCTTTATGAAGAAGATCCAGGCGCTGCCGACGTATCGCAACGCGGTGCCGACTCAGTCGATCCTGACTATCACCTCCAACGTGGTCTACGGCCAGAAAACGGGCAACACGCCGGACGGACGCCGCGGCGGCACGCCGTTTGCGCCTGGCGCCAACCCAATGCACGGTCGCGACAGGAAAGGGGCGGTGGCTTCGCTAACGTCGGTCGCCAAGCTGCCGTTTACCTACGCCAAAGACGGGATCTCCTATACCTTCTCCATTGTGCCGCAGGCGCTGGGCAAGGATGAACTAGTGCGCAAAACCAACCTGGTGGGGCTGCTGGATGGGTACTTCCATCACGAAGCGTCTATTGAGGGCGGGCAGCACCTGAACGTCAACGTCATGAACCGGGAGATGCTGCTGGATGCCATTGCCCATCCGGAGAGCTACCCGAACCTGACAATTCGCGTATCCGGCTATGCGGTACGGTTTAACGCCCTGACGCGCGAGCAGCAGCAGGACGTGATTTCGCGGACGTTTACGCAGGCGATGTGACGCAGGCCAAATAATCCGCCCCCTTCAGATAAGGGGGCTTTTTTGTCTGCTAAAAATCATGCAGATGTTCGTTCATTCCATGCATCAGAAAATTGAATATTGCCATCGCAGTAAGTCCAGATTGCTTTTTCGTATCTCAACTGAATGGATTCAAGATGGCCCGTACCGGGACAGTTACGTGTATCGTTAACAATAGGGGAGATTGATACGACCTTTACACCTTCCAGTTCAGTTCTGAAGTATTCAACTTCCCTTCCCGCATCGTTAATTCGATAATATCTTATCTCAACTTTTTTTAGGTTTTGCCCTGTAGCCACAGCCTTATAAAGATACGGAGATGAACTATCTATCTCCTTCTCGAACAAGAAAGGGGCATGCTTGCGCGTTCCGGTTAATCTCCCGGAAAGAGGATCTGTTGGAATACTTAAATTATGGGTTAACCCTCTAATTTCAACACTCCCTTCCCGATCCTGTACATCACTTGAACCCTTAATAAGTGAGCCGCCATCGTCAAAAAACCAAATATGAACCGGTACAGCCATAAATCATGCTCCTTTCGAAAATCAGTGGTGGATCCATGTGCCTGCTTTTACCGCCTCAGCAAACATTCTTACGGTTAATGGCTTCGATATTTGTTTAACGGGTTCTTGCGTAAACCATTTTCTGAAAAACCAGGTTTGAGTCCAGGGGAAATAGTTTTGCGTGGGCACATTGATAAGATACTTTTTCTCAAACTTCTCAATGACATAAACGATATCATCCAGATCGGTGTAATCCTGTAAAACATCGTCTAACTCGAGCGGGATCCTCTTGCCCGTAAATGTTCCCTGTTCTGGTAAATTTTCCCTGAAGAACTTCAAAACATCATTTTCACTATTCATATTCACCAAATCCGATCTTTAGGGTGAGCAATCGTATTATATCGTGAGAGTGTTTTGTAACTTATCGTTGCAAGATCAGCAGCAAGTATGGTTATCCCCAATGCAGGGATCCATCGACCAATGAATGCACCTAAGTTTTTGGTATACATTGGTTTTCGGTATTTAAAGCTTGCGAGGGTAATCGTAGGTAATCGGTGTGGTAGCTGTACATTCAGAAGATCACGAAGATACTTAGAAGCCACGGAAGTACCTATAGTAGCCGTTTCTGGCTTTGTTCTGGTCTCAAGTATAGGTAAACCAAGGATCATAGTAGCCATCATTACTGCATCTTTTAATCCACCGAACTGTTCATCGGTAGTATCAAGGAAAATCCAAAAAAATAACTCAGACGCCGAGATATTACATACACCTTTATAGAAGTATGTTCCATTGAGCTCTTCAACGGTATCCATATCATAGTCATAATAATAGAGTGGTTTCAGTGATGCTATCGTATAAAAATTTGAAGGCATAAAGTAGAACAATCATCTTTATAAATTCCTAAAAAAGATCCATTTCTTAAATATATTGATTCTGTGAAATGCGTCACTTTTAGAATTTTTTACCAAACATCATTAAAAATGAGGCGTTTTTTTCTCTAAACTTAGGAAGTCCGCATAAAGATTGTGACTTTTTTCTCCCGCGCTACGGATATGATCTTCCCACACCAATAACACACACCTGCACTCTCTGAATCGTAATCGCTGGCGATCGGAACCCTATAAAAAACAACTGTTTACCCTACAAAATAAGCGAGTGCCCAATGAATATGGCAACAAACAGCAGTGTGATTGTGAATGATTCCCCTTCGGCAAGGCGGGCGGGAATGAGCGAAAGCGAGTGGCGAGAGGCGATCAAATTCGACAGCACCGACACGGGCTGGGTCATCATGAGTATCGGGATGGCTATCGGCGCGGGTATCGTTTTTCTTCCGGTGCAGGTTGGATTAATGGGGCTGTGGGTCTTTTTGCTCTCCTCGATTATTGGCTATCCGGCCATGTACCTCTTCCAGCGATTATTTATTAATACGCTGGCGGAATCCCCGGAATGTAAAGACTACCCGAGCGTGATTAGCGGTTATTTAGGTAAAAACTGGGGCATCTTATTAGGTGCACTTTATTTCGTGATGCTGGTCATCTGGATGTTTGTCTATTCCACGGCTATCACCAACGACAGCGCATCCTATTTGCACACCTTCGGTGTCACCGAGGGGTTGCTGTCGGAAAATCCGTTCTACGGTTTATTCCTGATCTGTATTCTGGTCGCCATCTCTTCGCGCGGTGAAAAGCTGCTGTTTAAAGTCTCCAGTCTGATGGTGCTGACCAAATTATTTGTGGTGGCGGCGCTGGGGCTTTCGATGATCGGCCTCTGGCATTTAGCCAACGTGGGCATGCTGCCGCCGATGGGGTTGCTGATAAAAAATGCCATTATTACGCTGCCCTTTACCTTAACCTCCATTCTGTTTATCCAGACATTAAGCCCGATGGTGATTTCCTATCGTTCACGGGAAAAATCCGTTGAGGTGGCGCGTCATAAGGCGCTGCGGGCGATGAATATCGCCTTTGGCATACTGTTTGTCACGGTCTTCTTCTACGCCGTCTCTTTCACCCTGGCGATGGGACACGACGAAGCGGTGAAAGCCTACGAGCAGAACATTTCCGCCCTGGCGATTGCGGCGCAGTTTATCAGCGGTGACGGCGCGGGCTGGGTCAAAATCGTCAGCGTGATCCTCAATATTTTTGCCGTGATGACCGCCTTCTTCGGCGTCTATCTCGGCTTCCGCGAAGCCACGCAGGGGATCGTGATGAATATCCTGCGCCGTAAAATGCCGGCTGAACGTATTAATGAAAGCATCGTCCAGCGCGGGATCATGCTGTTCGCTATCCTGCTGGCCTGGAGCGCGATCGTATTAAACGCGCCGGTACTGAGCTTCACCTCTATCTGTAGCCCCATCTTCGGCATGGTGGGCTGCCTGATCCCTGCGTGGCTGGTCTACAAGGTACCGGCGCTACATAAATATAAGGGCGTATCGCTGGTGATTATTGTCATCACCGGGCTGCTGCTTTGTGTTTCTCCTTTCCTCGCATTTTCCTGAGGGCAAATAAGGTCGTAACGATGTCTGAGCAAACTCATCCTTTATGGAATCAATTTATTCGCGTAGTGCAGGAAGAAGTTAAGCCTGCGCTGGGGTGCACCGAGCCCGTTTCTCTGGCCCTTGCCTGTGCGATTGCCGCAGAGCAACTGCCTGGCGACGTCACGAAGATTGAGGCGTGGGTATCGCCGAATCTGATGAAGAACGGGCTTGGCGTAACGGTGCCGGGCACCGGCATGGTCGGCTTGCCCATTGCGGCGGCGCTGGGTGCCATCGGTGGCAATGCGCAGGCGGGGCTGGAGGTGCTGAAAGATGTCACCGCCGATGCGCTGGCGCGGGCCAAAGCAATGCTTAACGCCGGTCTGGTGCAGGTGAAATTGCAGGAGCCGTGCGATGAGATCCTCTATTCACGTGCCTGCGTCTACGCCGGTGAGGCCTCGGCCATGGTGACCATTGCGGGCGGACATACCCGCGTGGTGGAGGTGGTTTGTCACGGCGAAACGCGCTTCAGTCTTGACGAGCGGCAGGCCGAGGTAAGTAACGATCCGCTGGCGGTACTGTCAAATACCACGCTCTCGCAGATCCTGGAGTTTGTGGAGCAGGTACCGTTCGAGGCGATCCGCTTTATCCTGGAAGCAGGGCAACTGAACGACGCGCTCTCTCGTGAAGGGCTTAGCGGGAAGTGGGGGCTACACATTGGCGCCACCCTCAATAAGCAGCGCGCACGCGGATGGATGGCGCAGGATCTGGGTTCAGACATCGTTATCCGCACCAGTGCGGCCTCGGATGCCCGCATGGGCGGCGCGACGCTGCCGGCGATGAGCAACTCGGGCTCCGGGAATCAGGGAATTACAGCCACCATGCCGGTTGTCGTGGTCGCTGAACATGTTCAGGCCGATGACGAACGGCTGGCGCGGGCGCTGATGCTCTCGCATCTGTCGGCTATCTACATCCATTACCAGCTTCCGCGTTTGTCCGCGCTGTGTGCGGCGACAACGGCCGGTATGGGGGCCGCCGCAGGGATGGCGTGGCTGATGGGCGGAAGCTATCAGACGATTGCAATGGCCATCGGCAGTATGATCGGTGACGTCAGCGGGATGATCTGCGACGGGGCGTCTAACAGCTGCGCCATGAAAGTCTCGACCAGCGTCACCAGCGCCTGGAAAGCCGTGATGATGGCGCTGGATGAGTCGGGCGTGACGGGCAACGAGGGGATTGTAGCGCACGACGTGGAGCAGTCGATCGCGAACCTGTGCGCGCTGGCGTGCCGCTCAATGCAGGCAACGGACCGGCAGATTATTGAGATTATGGCGAGTAAGGTGTAGCGATTGGCATTCGTCCCTCTTCCCAAAGGGGAGAGGGACCGATCGAGCAACTCTTACACCGGCAAATCAATCAGCAGCGCGCGCAGCGGCGTATCTGCCACCAGGGTGATATTCGCTTCGTCACGAATAAACGCCCCGTCGCCGCAGGTGAGCGCTTCTTTCTCTTCCGCGTGCGTTACCGCATGCACCGTACCGTGAATGGACTGCAAATAGGCGCGCGGGCCGTGCAGCTGGAAGCTTGCCTGTTCACCTTTTTTCAGTTCGATATGGTGCAGCCATACCTGCTGTCGCAGCTGCAAGCTGTCCTTGCTGCCGTCAGGCGAGGCAATCAGCTGCTGTTTATCGCCCTTCAGATCTATTTTCTGCACCAGCGGGTTTTCTCGCTCAGGGCACGCGTCGAGCCACAGCTGCATGCGCGTCAGCGTTTTGTCTTTGCTGAGGTTATGCTCGCTGTAGCTGATGCCCGGCTGCGTGGAAATTAACAACGCTTCGCCAGCCTTTGCCTGGATATGATTGCCCTCGCTATCGCGGTATTCTGCCTCGCCTTCCAGGATCAGGTTCAGGATATCGACTTTCGGATACGTACGCGGCTGGAAGGAGGCGCCCGGGGCGAGCACTTCCTGGTTCAACACGCGCAGTGAAGCGTAACCGAGGAGTTTAGGGTCAAAGTAGTGTCCAAAGGAAAAGGTGTAGCGGGCCTGCAGCCAACCGAAATCGGCTTGTCCGCACTGTTTCGCTGTTCTTGTCGTAATCATAAACTTGACCTCTCTTTACACTAAAACAATGGTAAAGGTATGGACGCTGCATTGTTAGCCAGATATTCTGCCTGGTATGTTCAAATTTCCTGAATGAGAACGAGATGGCTAAAGAGAGAGCATTGACGCTTGAGGCGCTTCGCGTCATGGACGCGATTGACCGGCGCGGCAGCTTTGCCGCGGCGGCAGATGAACTGGGGCGCGTTCCGTCTGCGCTAAGCTACACCATGCAAAAACTGGAGGAAGAGCTGGACGTCGTGCTCTTCGATCGCTCCGGTCATCGAACAAAATTCACCAACGTGGGGCGGATGCTGCTGGAGCGAGGTCGCGTGCTGCTGGAAGCGGCGGACAAGCTCACCACGGACGCCGAAGCGCTGGCGCGAGGTTGGGAAACCCACCTGACGTTAGTCACCGAAGCGCTGGTGCCGACCGAAGCGCTGTTCCCGCTGGTAGACCGCCTGGCGGCGAAGGCCAATACGCAGCTGTCGATCATCACCGAGGTGCTGGCCGGGGCGTGGGAGCGTCTGGAGACGGGCAGGGCGGATATCGTCATTGCGCCTGACATGCATTTCCGCTCATCGTCAGAAATCAACTCGCGCAAGCTCTACAGCGTCATGAACGTTTACGTCGCCGCGCCGGATCACCCGATTCACCAGGAGCCGGAGCCGCTCTCTGAAGTGACGCGCGTGAAGTACCGCGGCGTGGCGGTGGCGGATACCGCGCGCGAGCGTCCGGTGCTGACGGTTCAGCTGCTGGATAAACAGCCGCGTCTGACGGTCACGTCACTGGAAAACAAGCGGCAGGCGCTGCTGGCCGGTTTGGGCGTGGCGACGATGCCCTACCCGTTTGTCGAAAAAGATATTGCGGAAGGGCGACTGAGGGTGGTGAGCCCGGAGTATACCAGCGAAGTGGACATTATTATGGCGTGGCGCCGCGACAGCATGGGCGAAGCCAAATCGTGGTGCCTGCGCGAAATTCCAAAGCTGTTTGCGCATCACAACAAATAAGCGAGCAGGCCCGGTAAGCGTAAGCGCCACCGGGCAGTAATTTACGCGCCGATCTTAGGATCCGGACCAAAGCGGTTTTCGCCCGGCGTCCCGCTCTGGCAGTTGAAAATTAAAATCACGATCCAGCCGACAAGCGGGATCAACAGCAACAGCAGCCACCACGCCGAACGATCGGTGTCGTGGAGACGACGAAACAGCACGGCCCATGAAGGCAGCAAAACCAGCAAGCCATAAATCGTAGTGAGTACACCTTCACCGCCGGCGCGCTCCCAGCCGAGGATTTTATCCACGATGCCCAGCACCATAATCAGGACGAAGTTCACCAGAACGAACATCCAGTACTCTTTGCGGCGGGCGCGGCCACCAAATCCAACGTAGTTGCGCAGTACTTTTAAATACCAGTCCATTTTCCTTGCCTCTTAATCAGTCAATCACTTGTTTTCTAAGCGATCGAGGTAAGGATAGATGTATGCTGTGAATTAAAAAAGGGAATCAATTGATTCCCTAAATAATTATCCGAAACGCACGTCGCGCCCGTGCGGTTCATCCATATCCTGCCACGGGCCAATGGAGATAATACCCGTCGGGTTGATGGTCTTGTGGCTGCGGAAATAGTGGGTGCGAATATGGTCGAAGTCGACCGTCTCCGCGATGCCCGGCATCTGGTAGATGTCGCGCAGGAAACCATGCAGGTTCAGGTAGTCGCTGATGCGGTGCTTGTCGCACTTAAAGTGGGTGACATAGACCGGATCAAAGCGAACCAGCGTGGTCCACAGGCGAATGTCCGCTTCCGTCAGGCGATCGCCCGTCAGGTAGCGATGCTGGCCCAGGATCTGCTCCAGGCGTTCCAGCGATTCAAACACCTTTCCGACCGCTTCGTCATAGGCTTCCTGGCTGGTGGCGAAACCGGCCTTATAGACACCGTTGTTGACGTTGTCGTAAATCCAGCTGTTCAGCTCGTCAATCTTATCGCGCAGTTCAACCGGATAGTAATCCCCGGCGCGGGCGCCGTGCGCATCAAACGCGGTATTGAACATGCGGATGATTTCCGCGGACTCATTGCTGACTATCGTCTGGTTTTTCTTGTCCCACAGCACCGGCACGGTCACGCGCCCGGTGTAGTGCGGATCGGCGCGCAGGTAGAGTTGGTAGAGGAAATCGTGGTGATACAGGTCATCACCGGTCGCGGCGGGGAAATCACTGTCAAACGTCCAGCCGTTTTCCAGCATCAACGGGTTGACGACTGAAACCGGAATGAAGGATTCGAGGCCTTTTAGCTTGCGCACGATCAGCGTGCGGTGCGCCCACGGGCAGGCGAGGGAAACGTACAGATGATAACGATCTTTCTCAGCCGCGAAGCCCCCTTCGCCACTCGGGCCGGGGGCGCCGTCGGCGGTCAGCCAGTTACGGAAGGCCGAAACAGAGCGCTTAAAGCGTCCACCGGTGGATTTGGTGTCATACCAGACATCCTGCCAGACGCCGTCTACGAGTTGTCCCATTTTTTACTCCTCCGTCAGATAGCAAAAGCGAGGAGATGTCTCCTCGCTTTGTGTTTATTCAGTATAGCGTGCTTACCATTTCTTATTCAGAACGCGGTCGATGCTGTATGCGCCTGGGCCGGTGATCGCCAGCAGCAGGAAGCCACCCGCGATGGTCAGGTTTTTCATAAACATCAGTGAGTTCACGCCTTCCGCAAAGTTGCTGTGGAAGATGAACGCCGTCAGCAGGGTGAAGCCTGCGGTAAACAGCGCGGTGGTGCGGGTCAGGAAGCCGAACAGAACCGCCAGGCCGCCGCCAAATTCAAGCAGAATGGTCAGCGGCAGCAGGAACCCCGGAACGCCCATGGCTTCCATATACTGCTGGGTACCCGCATATCCGGTGATTTTGCCCCAGCCTGCCACGATAAACAGAATTGGCATCAGAATACGCGCGACCAGTACACCAACATCTTCTAATTTTTTCATTTTACTCTCCAGGAAACCACATAAGCGGCTGAACATTATTTGTCTGCAATTCCGGGTAGATACCGCGGCTCTGCTGTCGATGGAGAGGAGTGTAAACGGGGCGGGTAGCAATTGTTAGCAAGGAAAACTGTCAATCTTCTTCAAAGATATTGAGTAAGGGCAGGTGCGCGCTGGTGCCCTCAGCCCACGGGGAGAAGGGCAAAAACAAAAAACGGTAACCTGAGTTACCGTTTTGCGTTTATCACCGTAGCTGTTGTTGCCGCAACGTTGCTTTGACCAGACGCCAGGCGCTCCAGGCACCAAAACCGCGTCGGGCCCAGCGGATGAGCATATTCGGATGACGAACCGTCCAGATAGCCATCACGCTGCTGCCGACCAGCGCCCATGAACGCAGGCTCAGGAAGGTATTCCAGCCACGGTCAAACCGTCGCGTCGCGTCGATCCAGTCACGGCGGCTGGCAGACAGATCCAGCCGCTGCTGCTGGATCTGACTTAACAGGTACGCTTTTCGCTTCTGACGTTCCGCTTTATCGCTCACGGCTTGTCATCCTCCAGCAGGGCGCGATCGTTAGCCAGTTCCTGGCGCGTGTGGCGCAGGAAAGTGGACCTGCGCGCTTTACGCATCGTCCATATGCCGCCAATCAGCGCCGCGACCAGCAGAACGACGGTCGTGGCAATCATCGCGTTAAGTCGATACTGCGGGTCAATGGCCCAGATGATTAACACCATCAGGCTCATCAGACCAAACGCGGCGAAGAGCATGGTCAGCCCGAGCATCAGCAGCATCTGGAAGAGGTTCGCTTTCTCCTCTTCCAGTTCGACCACTGCCAGCCGGACGCGCGTTTCGGCAATCCCAACCAGCGTCGTTAAAATACGCTGGCCGATGCCGAGGACGTTATTAGCAGGCCCTTGTGCGTGACGAGGATCTTCCATATCAACGACGCGTCAGCAGGACACCCAGTACCACACCCACTGCGGCACCAATACCAACTCCCGTCCATGGATTGTCGCGCACATATTCATCTGCACGCGCAGCCGCTTCACGGGTCTGTTTCGCCAGTGCATCACCGGTTTCACCCAGGCGGTAGCGGCTCTCTTTCAGCGCCTGCTCCGCTTTACTGCGCAGCTTGCTTACTTCTTCTTTCGACTTATCGGCAGAGGAGTTCAGCACCTCTTCAAGGGTATCGGCCAGGGATTTCAGTTCAGCGCGCAGATGTTCAGACGTCGTATCTTTTGACATGATTCTCTCCTGTTGAGATTTCCGTTAACTCAATAATCGCGAGCTTCCAGCGCTTTCAGGTCGTCCTGCGCCTCTTTCAACTTCTTCTCGCGCTTAGCAATTTTTTCCGCATCCCCTTTCTCTTTCGCTTCCTGCAGGTCTTGACGGCGCTCGGCTATCTCGTCCTTCTGTTCAGCGATTTTCTTTTGGTGATCGGCACGCAGCTTGCTGTCTGAACAGTTCGCTTTCACTTCGCTCAGCGCTTTTTTGAGACCATCAACACGGTGCTGATTGTTATGCTTTTCGGCATAACCGATCTCACGCTGAATATCCTGTTCTTTCTCCTGACAGAGAGAGTTTGCGAAGGTCGTTGTGCTTAAAGAAAAAAGGGCCAGAGCCAGGGTCATGCGGAATTTCATTATCGAAACCTTCCATTGTGTTGCGGGGTTAGCCGCTATCCAAAATGATGCGGAGTACATTCGAGGGGTGCTCCGCGTACTTAAGCATAGTAAGTAAACGGGGGATTCACCAAAGTGAGTGAAAAGATTCGGAATCCAGGAAGTTATCCAAACCGATGCGACGTATCGCGAATCAATGATAACCACGCGGCTGGCGGGTTGTCATCTTCCTGCTGGGCAATGATATAGCCGTGCGGCAGCGTACGGTCAAGAACCGCTTTCGCGGCAGCGCTCTGCGCACGGGAATCAAACTTAATCAGTAAAACATCGTCCTGAGGGGTGATGCTTTTAAAGCGGATGCCGTTTGCATCCAGATGATGCCAGACAGAAAAACCGTCAGGCACACCGCCCCCCTGGTTTACCGGGCGAATGGCCAGCGTAGCGTCCTGATGTGAAAGCGTGTTCCAGGCCAGCAGTACGACGCTGAGCATCACCAGTGCAATAAAGGCACAGGCAAAGCGGCGCATGGCGAGCGGTGAGATAACCATCGTTAACCTCGCGCTCCGTATTTTTTCTTCCACAGGACAACCAGCGAGCCGATCAGGCCGAAGACCAGCAGAACAACAGGTAGCAGCATCAGGCAGGACATCAGCTGATCTTCATATTTCATGAAGACCGGCGTCTTACCCAGCGCATAGCCCAGCGTCGTCAGGATCAGAACCCATAACAGGCCGCTCATCCAGTTGAAGAACTGGAAGCGTGCGCTGCTCAACCCGGACAGCCCGGCAATGGTGGGCAGCAGGGTACGCACAAAGGCGATAAAGCGGCCAATCAGCAGCGCGGAAAGCCCATGCTTATGGAACAGGTGGTGTGCCCGCTGGTGATAGTGCGCAGGCAGATGGGAAAGCCAGTTCTGTACTATTCGGGTATTGCCCAGCCATCTTCCCTGGATATAGCTCACCCAGCAGCCAAGGCTGGCCGCGACGGTCAGTAATAAAATGGTTTGCGGGAACGCCATTGCGCCTTTAGCACACAGCACGCCGACAAGCACCAGCAAACTGTCACCCGGCAAGAAGGCTGCAGGCAGCAAACCATTCTCAAGGAACAGAATCATAAACAAGACAAAATAGAGCATGCCAATCATGGAAGGGTTGGCCAGCGTTTCAAAATCCTGCGCCCAAAGGGCATGCAGCAGTTGGGTCAAAAGTTCCATTCAGTGTTCCTGGAAATCGGTTAACGTCTCGCCTGTTATCTGGGACAAACAGCACGGCGACATTGTTGTGATTTCATTATGGTCGCTCGCGGACACATTGCGGTGTGGCCAACACTGTTCCCTGTTAATTGGCTGGTTAGCAAGCACTAACTTTCAAAATAACGAAGTGAATCCAATTGTAACAAAGCCCAACGTTCTGCGTCACAGAATTTGCAGGGTGAAGTGATTTTGGCGTAAGCCCTGAAAGTGAGCGAGGGATTTTACAAAGGCTGACACTATATATGTTTTGCTTACCCATTCAGCCGGGGAGGCGCAGCGAAGCGCCTGCCGGTAGAAAGGTCGCCTATTTTGCGCCGCTCGGGGCCGTATCGAGATGAACGACAGGATTATCGGCAAAAAGATAGCGGTCAGCGTTAAATTCGAAGTCGTCGCTGGTTTCATTGAAGAGCATCTGCTTGGTGTTCTCCAGGTGCTGCCACATGGCGAGCTTCGCGGCGTGGGGATCTTTACGAATCAGCGCCTTAAGAATTTGATCGTGGTCGTCACACCAGTTGTCCACGGTACGCGAATCAATATGATCGTGCAGTTTTTTCCAGTACGGGTTGTGAACGCGCTGAGTCCACATTTTCTCAACGATTGCCGCCAGCGCCGTATTCTGGGTTGCCAGGGCGACCTGAACGTGAAACTGTAGGTCCCACTCGGAATCACGGAAACATTTTTCCTTGCGAGCGTTCTCCTGGATCTCCATCAGCTTCATGATGTCCTGCTTGGTCACCTGCGTGGCGGCAAATTCGGCAATATTGCTTTCGATCAGCTGGCGAGCCTGGAGCAGTTCAAACGGACCGTAGCTGGCGAATTCTAGACTTTCATCCGCCACCGGAGAGTGTTTAGGCTGATTAGAAATAACGTGAATGCCGGAACCTTTGCGTACCTCAACGTAGCCTTCCACTTCCAGCATGATAATCGCTTCGCGCACCACGGTTCGGCTTACGCTTTTTTCATCCGCGATAAAGCGCTCGGCGGGAAGTTTATCACCGACAAGATAGACCCCTTGCTCGATGCGATCTTTCAGCTCGGCAGCAAGTTGTTGATATAAACGACGTGGTTCGGTGATTTCCATATGCGCTCCAGGCAGGGTACGGCAGATGATTTGTTATACCACTTTCACGGAATACTCTCCAGATTTTGCCATTAAAAAAGCCGCCCGGGGGCGGCTTCGGTGAAACGCATTTTCGCTAACTCTGCGTAGCCGGTCGCCCGAGAGATTCTTTCGCCAGCTCCTCTGCGGATTTGCTTTTCAGCACCGTCCAGATAACCACTGCGCCCATCAGGTCGAAGATTGCCAGCACCGCGAACAGCGGGCTGAAGCCGATGGTATCCGCCAGCGCGCCGACGACCAGCGCGAACATCGTACTTGCGGTCCACGCGGCCATCCCGGTCAGGCCGTTGGCGGTGGCCACTTCGTTACGGCCGAAGACGTCAGAGGAGAGCGTAATCAGCGCGCCGGAGAGCGACTGGTGCGCAAAACCACCGATGCACAGCAGCGCGATAGCGACGTAGGGGCTGGTGAAGAGACCAATCATGCCCGGGCCAATCATCAGCAGCGCACCCATGGTCACCACCATCTTACGGGAAACAATCAGGTTCACCCCAAACCAGCGCTGGAACAGCGGTGGCAGGTAGCCGCCTACAATACAGCCCAGGTCAGCGAACAGCATCGGCATCCAGGCGAACATCGCGATCTCTTTCAGGTTAAAGCCGTAGACTTTAAACATAAACAGTGGGATCCACGCGTTGAAGGTACCCCAGGCCGGTTCAGCCAGGAAGCGCGGCAGGGCGATACCCCAGAACTGACGGGTGCCCAGGATCTGCCAGACGGACATCTTCTTGCCATTGTTGGTCTGATGCTGCGCTTCCTGACCACCAATAATGTATTCGCGTTCTTCCTCGGAGAGTTTTTTCTGATCGCGCGGGTGTTTATAGAAAACCAGCCACGCCATTGCCCAGGCAAAGCTCAGCACGCCAGAGATAATGAATGCCATCTGCCAGCTGTGCATCACGATGGCCCACACCACCAGCGGCGGCGCAATCATTGCGCCGATGGACGAGCCCACGTTGAAGTAGCCCACCGCGATGGAACGCTCTTTTGCCGGGAACCACTCAGAGCTGGCTTTCAGCCCCGCCGGGATCATTGCGGCTTCTGCCGCACCGACCGCGCCACGGGCCAGCGCCAGGCCGCCCCAGCTGCCTGCCAGTGCGGTTGCACCGCAGAATACCGCCCAGGCGATGGCGAAGAAGGCATAGCCGATTTTGGTACCCAGAATATCGAGAACATACCCAGCAACAGGCTGCATGACGGTGTAAGCGGCAGAATAGGCCGCGATGATGTAAGAGTATTGCTGCGTGGAGATATGCAGCTCTTCCATCAACGTTGGCGCCGCGGCTGCCACGGTGTTACGTGTCAGGTAGCCCAGCACGGTGCCCAGCGTCACCAGTGCGATCATATACCAACGTAACCCTTTAATTTTACGCATCTAAAACCTCATCGTTATGTTATTTCCGCGCCAGAGCACGGCAACCTCTCAACCGTTGCCGGGAGCAGTTGTGTAACGGGAGGGGCGTAGCCGGGAGAATGTCCCGGAACGGCCCGAACCTTGCCATAAGTAAGCGTGCATAAGTCGGTATCCGTACCGTTAAATCCGATGTGTCTCACACCGGTAACGCATTCCGTCGGCTTAGTGTTTGCGACGGCGAAACGATAACTTGTCATACAACTTTAAAAGGTGAGTGACATCACAAATGTATGATTCTTTGTAGGGACATTAATCGCTGCGCGCAAAGCCAGAAACGGCGCGGCCTGTAGAAGGGTTTAACCCATTGAGGGTGATTTATTTGTTAGCGTTTATTGATCTCACTCACGAAAAAAGCTTCGGTGGGTGGAAATTGGTGTGATAACTTTGCAGCATATGAACATACGCTTTCTGACGCTCCCGTAATGAGGAAGACGATAATGACGCCGTTTATGACCGACGATTTTCTGCTAGATACCGAATTTGCCCGCCGCCTGTACCACGACTACGCTAAAGACCAGCCGATTTTCGACTACCACTGCCACTTACCGCCGCAGCAGGTTGCCGAAAATTACCGCTTCAAAAACCTGTATGATATCTGGCTGAAGGGTGACCACTATAAATGGCGCGCAATGCGCACCAACGGCGTGGCCGAGCGCCTGTGTACCGGCGACGCGACCGATCGCGAGAAGTTCGACGCCTGGGCGGCGACCGTTCCGCACACTATCGGCAACCCGCTTTACCACTGGACGCACCTCGAACTACGCCGTCCGTTTGGCATCACCGGCAAGCTGCTTTCTCCCGCTACGGCGGATGAGATCTGGGACCAGTGCAATGCGCTGCTGGCGCAGGATAACTTCACCGCGCGCGGCATCATGAAGCAGATGAACGTGAAGATGGTGGGCACCACCGACGATCCTATTGACTCCCTGGAGCATCATGCCGTTGTCGCCAAAGACGCCTCTTTTGACATTAAAGTGCTGCCAAGCTGGCGCCCGGACAAAGCCTTCAACATTGAGCAGGCCACATTCAACGACTATATGGCGAAGCTGGCGGAAGTGTCCGATACCGACATCCGTCGTTTCGCTGACCTGCAAACCGCGCTGACCAAACGCCTGGACCACTTCGCGGCGCACGGCTGTAAAGTCTCTGACCACGCGCTGGACGTGGTGCTGTTCGCAGAATCCAACGAAGCCGAACTGGACAGCATCCTGGCGCGTCGCCTCTCCGGTGAATCGCTTAGCCAGCATGAAGTGGCGCAGTTCAAAACCGCGGTGCTGGTGTTCCTCGGCGCGGAATACGCCCGTCGCGGCTGGGTACAGCAGTACCACATCGGCGCGCTGCGCAATAACAACCAGCGCCAGTTCAAACTGCTGGGCGCGGACGTGGGCTTTGACTCCATCAACGACCGCCCGCTGGCGGAAGAGCTGTCAAAACTGTTGAGCAAACAGAACGAGCAAAACCTGCTGCCGAAAACCATTCTCTACTGCCTGAACCCGCGCGATAACGAAGTGCTGGGCACCATGGTGGGCAACTTCCAGGGCGAAGGTATGCCGGGCAAGATGCAGTTCGGATCCGGCTGGTGGTTCAACGATCAGAAAGACGGCATGGAGCGTCAGATGACGCAGCTGGCGCAGCTCGGTCTGTTAAGCCGCTTCGTGGGTATGCTGACCGACAGCCGCAGCTTCCTGTCCTATACCCGTCATGAATATTTCCGCCGCATTCTGTGCCAGATGATTGGCCGCTGGGTGCATGCGGGCGAAGCGCCAGCGGATCTCCAGCTGCTGGGCGACATGGTGAAAAACATCTGCTTTAACAATGCACGTGACTACTTCGCCATTGAACTGAACTAAGGCCGTCTGAGGTTGATATGCAATACATCAAAATCCATTCGCTGGATAACGTGGCCGTCGCGCTGGCAGATTTAACCGAAGGCACGGAAGTGGCCTTCGATAACCTGTCGGTCACGTTGCGCCAGGCCATTGGACGTGGACACAAGTTTGCCCTGATCCCCATTGCAAAAGGGGAGAACGTGGTGAAGTACGGTTTGCCCATCGGCCATGCGCTGGCGGATATTGCGCCGGGTGAATATATTCATTCCCACAATACCCGCACCAATCTCAGCGATCTGGACGAGTACAGCTATCAGCCTGAACTACCGAAGGCAGACGTGCAGGCGGGGGATCGTGAGGTGCAAATCTACCGTCGCGCAAACGGTGATGTGGGGATCCGCAACGAGCTGTGGATCCTGCCGACCGTCGGCTGCGTGAACGGCATTGCGCGTCAGATCCAGACCCGCTTTCTGAAGGAGACCCACGATGCCGAGGGCATCGACGGGGTACATCTGTTCAGCCACACCTACGGCTGCTCCCAGCTGGGTGACGACCACATCAACACCCGCACCATGCTGCAAAACATGGTGCGCCACCCGAATGCGGGCGCGGTGCTGGTGATCGGCCTCGGCTGCGAGAACAACCAGGTCGACGCCTTCCGCGAGACGCTGGGAGAATTCGATCCTGCGCGCGTGCACTTCATGGTGTGCCAACATCAGGACGACGAAGTGGAAGCGGGCGTTGAGCAGCTGCATCAATTGTATGAGGTGATGCGCCACGACAGGCGCGAGCCGGGGAGGCTGAGCGAACTGAAGTTTGGCCTGGAGTGCGGCGGGTCTGACGGTCTTTCCGGCATTACCGCTAACCCAATGCTGGGCCGCTTCTCGGATTACGTGATTGCCAACGGCGGCACCACGGTGCTGACCGAAGTGCCGGAAATGTTTGGCGCGGAGCGCATTCTGATGAGCCACTGCCGCGACGAAGAGACGTTTGAGAAGACCGTCACCATGGTGAACGACTTCAAACAGTACTTCATTGCCCACAATCAGCCGATTTACGAGAATCCGTCCCCGGGGAACAAGGCGGGCGGAATCACCACGCTGGAGGAGAAATCCCTCGGCTGCACCCAGAAAGCGGGGGCCAGCCAGGTGGTGGACGTTCTGCGCTACGGCGAACGCCTGAAAACCCACGGCCTGAACCTGCTGAGCGCACCGGGTAACGATGCGGTCGCCACCAGCGCGCTGGCGGGGGCGGGCTGTCACATGGTGTTGTTCAGCACCGGTCGCGGTACGCCGTACGGCGGTTTTGTGCCGACGGTGAAAATCGCCACCAACAGCGAGCTGGCGGCGAAGAAAAAGCACTGGATCGATTTCGACGCAGGCCAGCTGATCCACGGCAAAGCGATGCCGCAGCTGCTGACGGAGTTCGTGGACACTATCGTGGAGTTTGCTAACGGCAGGCAGACCTGTAACGAGAAGAACGACTTCCGCGAGCTGGCGATCTTTAAGAGTGGTGTGACGCTTTAAATGTTTTATCGGGTGGCGCTAGCGCTTACCCGACCTACTGAACTTTAATCGGTGCGGGCTGGTGCCCTCACCCTGGCCCTCTCCCACGGGGAGAGGGTAGAAACACTAAAAACGGCAACCTCAGGGTTGCCGTTTTGCTGTTAACCTCGCAGCGCGTTCTTCGCTAAACGCGCGTCTTCCGCCTGACAGGCCGCTGCGGTGAACAGCACGTCTGTAGAGGAGTTCAGCGCGGTTTCGCAGGAGTCCTGCAGCACGCCGATGATGAAGCCGACGGCCACAACCTGCATGGCGATCTCGTTCGGGATGCCGAACATATTGCACGCCAGCGGGATCAGCAGCAGCGAACCGCCCGCCACGCCGGATGCGCCACAGGCACACAGCGACGCCACCACGCTCAGCAGCAGCGCCGTTGGCAGATCCACAGGAATACCCAGCGTTTGCACGGCCGCCAGGGTCAGCACGGTGATGGTGATCGCCGCACCTGCCATGTTCACTGTCGCACCCAGCGGGATCGACACGGAATAGGTATCGCGGTCCAGGTTCAGCTTCTCCGCCAGCGCCATGTTAACCGGAATGTTTGCCGCCGAGCTGCGGGTGAAGAAGGCGTATACGCCGCTCTCGCGCAGGCAGGTGAGCACCAGCGGATACGGGTTACGGCGGATCTGCCAGAACACCAGCAGCGGGTTGATCACCAGCGCCACCAGCAGCATACAGCCGACCAGCACCATTAGCAGCTGCGCGTAGCCCCACAGCGCGTCAAAGCCGGTTGTGGCCAGGGTAGACGACACCAGACCGAAGATACCGATGGGCGCAAAGCGAATCACGACCTTAACGATAAAGGTCACGGCGTTGGACATGTCGTTGACCAGGTTTTTCGTCGTTTCGTTGCCGTGACGCAGGGCGAAGCCCAGGCCGATCGCCCACACCAGAATGCCAATGTAGTTGGCATTCAGCAGAGCATCAATGGGGTTCGTAACCATGCTCATCAGCAGGCCGCGCAGCACTTCCACAATGCCTGAAGGCGGCGTGACGTCGCCCGCCGCAGAGGTCAGATGTAGCGTGGAGGGGAAGAGGAAGCTAAAGACCACTGCGGTCAGCGCAGCAGAAAACGTGCCCAGCAGATATAAAAAGAGAATCGGGCGAATGTTGGTTTTTTGTCCGTGTTGGTGATTGGCGATAGAAGCCATGACCAGCATCAGTACCAGCACCGGCGCAACGGCCTTCAGCGCGCCCACGAAAAGCGTTCCGAGAAGCCCCGTCGCTTCCGCGGCGGGTTTTGACACCAGCGCCAGCAGAATACCCAGAACCAGACCTACCAGGATTTGTTTAACCAGGCTACCCTGCGTCAGACGCGCAAGCAGGCCCTTAGATTGTGTGCTCATACTAAATTCCTAAGTGAAATTGTGTTCCATCCTGGATGTGCTCTAAGTCACATTTATTTCAGGATGTAAATATTTGTTTGCCTGGTTGAGTATCAAGGAAAGCGGGGAAAGGCGGAAGAGTAAAATGCTGGATTTTACGTGTCACATCATATTTTTTAACTATTGAGTCACAAAAGTGTGTTAACCCTCTCCCCTTTGAGGAGAGGGTTAGGGTGAGGGGATTACTCCGCCTGCTGCTTTTTATCGTGCTGGCGGTTAACCCAGGTATTGATAACCAGCGTCACCAGCAGAATGCCGAACACCACGCCAAGCGAAATGGCGATCGGGATGTGGTAGAAATCCACGATCAGCATCTTGATACCGATAAACACCAGGATCACCGACAGACCGTACTTCAGCATCGAGAATCGCTCTGCCGCGCCTGCCAGCAGGAAGTACATCGCGCGCAGACCGAGGATCGCAAACAGGTTAGAGGTCAGCACGATGAACGGATCAGTCGTCACCGCGAAGATTGCCGGGATGCTGTCTACCGCGAAAATCACGTCGCTCAGCTCGACCAGAATCAGCACCAGCAGCAGCGGGGTAGCAAACAGCAGGCCGTTCTTACGCACGAAGAAGTGCTCGCTCTCGATCTTGTCCGTCATGCGCAGATGGCCGCGGATCCACTTCACCAGCGGCTTATCACCGATACCGGTATCGTCTTCTTTCGCCAGCGCCATCTTGACCCCGGTGAACAGCAGGAACGCGCCGAACACGTACAGCAGCCATTCGAACTGGGTAATTAGCCAGCTGCCGGCGAAGATCATGATGGTACGCAGGACAATGGCACCCAGCACGCCGTAGACCAGCACGCGGCGCTGCAAGGCTGCAGGCACAGCAAAGTAGCTGAACAGCATCAGCCAGACGAAGACGTTATCAACCGCCAGGGCTTTTTCAATCAGATAACCGGTGAGGAAGGCGAGCGCCTGAGGATCGGCCACCGCACGGCCTTCAGTCGAGGCCAGGTACCACCAGAAGGCGGCGCAAAAGAGGAGCGAGAGGGTAACCCAGACCAGCGACCAGACGGCGGCCTGCTTAACGCTCATGCCGTGCTCGCCGCGACGACCCTGCAAAAAGAGGTCGATCGCCAGCATGATGAGCACGACAACCGCGAATCCGCCCCACAGCATTGGAGTGCCGACAGAATGCATACTATTTTCCTTACACATAAAAAACAAAAACGGCCATGGTCAGAAGACGATAGCCGTTAGCTTTTTATGCATAGACCTCGCCTTCCGGCAAGGTCTCACTTACAACCACGAAGGTTGCCCGGCGACCGGATGCATATTTTACGCATCGTAATGACGATCCACCGGCGAAGAAGTTACTCCCCTTTGCAGGTAACAAAATATGTCAGACCATCGGTTTCGTCAATGGCCTGCGCCGTTTCATTACACAGCTTTACGCGATCGCTTCCGCGCCGACGCCGTCTGCCGGGAACACCACGCCGGTCTGGCGGCGGATCTCGGTTTGCAGCTTCGCCGTGGTGCGGCTTACCGCAAGGCCTGGGTGATTCACTTCGTTGTCTTCCACCAGACGGGCGAAGACCTCTGCCTCATAGAGCATAGTGTTAATATGCTGAGGCTGCGTCAGTTCCTGCGCTTTGCCGCCGCGCGGCACGAAGCTCACCTTCTGGCATTCGGAGATCTTCTCGATGACCAGCGACCCGGCTTCGCCCTGAATTTCGCTCGGCAACACGGAATCGCTCACCTTGGAGTGCTGCAGCGTGACGCTGAAATCACCGTAGTCCAGCACCACCAAACCGTGTGCATCCACGCCGCTCTCCAGCAGGCTGGCGGTGGCCGTAACGCCGTGCGGCTCGCCCCACAGCGCTACGGCAGAGGCCAGGCAGTAAAAACCGATATCCATAATCGAGCCGTTTGAGAAGGCCGGGTTAAAGGTATTCGGATTCTCGCCGTCCAGATAGCGCTGATAGCGCGACGAATACTGGCAGTAGTTGATAAAGGCTTTGCGCACTTTGCCAATTTTCGGCAGGGACTGCTGCAGCAGAAGGAAATTCGGCAGGCTGGCGGTTTTGAACGCTTCGAACAGCACCACCTGGTTTTCGCGGGCAAGCGCAATGGCCGCTTCCACTTCCTCAATATTCGAGGCCAGCGGCTTCTCGCAAATCACGTGCTTTTTGTGGCTGAGAAACAGCGCCGTTTGCGGGAAGTGCAGGGAGTTCGGGCTGGCGATATAAACCGCGTCAATGGCGTCGCTTTGCGCCATTTCATCCAGGGAGGTGAAGAGATGCTCGACGAGGTAGTCGTTAGCAAAGCTCTGCGCCTGCTCAAGGCTGCGGGAATAGACTGCGGTGAGTTTAAGTTTGCCGGTTTCGTGGGCGGCGTCGACGAACTGGCGCGTGATCCAGTTCGTTCCAATGACTGCGAAACGTATCATAAACGTTTACGTACTCCGTAGCGGGGAACCTTTAGCCACTGTAGCACGGGATTATTGCAAAACCAGTGCGCTATTCCGCATTACCATTTAACGATAAATGCGTAAGCCACAGGCGGGTATCAAACTCCAGCTGGTGATACTGCGGCTCCATGTGGCAGCACAGGGAATAGAACGCTTTGTCGTGCTCTTTCTCTTTCAGGTGCGCCAGCTCATGCACCACGATCATCCGCAGAAAGGCTTCCGGCGCGTTACGAAACACCGTCGCCACGCGGATCTCCGCCTTAGCCTTCAGCTTGCCGCCCTGCACGCGGGAGATGGCGGTGTGCAGGCCGAGCGCGTTTTTCAGCACGTGGATCTTGTTGTCGTACATCACCTTGTTGATCGGCGGCGCGCTCTTCAGATACCGGCTTTTCAGATCCTGCGTATACTGCCAGAGGGCCTTATCGGTCGCGAAATCGTGCGTGCCGGGATAGCGTTTTTCCAGCACCGCGCCGAGCTTCTGCTCGGCAATCAGGCTGCGAACCTGAGTCAGTAAATGCTCCGGATAGCCCTGGAGATAAGTAAGTTGGTTCATCAAAAGCCCAAATTAATGCGAAAACGGGTATACTCACGCACCCTTTTCAGGGATACGCCAAATTTTACCATTCAGGAGGGCCGATGAGCCACTTAGACAACGGTTTCCGTTCACTCAACCTTAAACGTTTCCCGGAAACGGACGACGTTAACCCGCTTCAGGCGTGGGAAGCGGCGGATGAATATCTGCTGCAGCAGTTGGATGAGACTGAAATCCGCGGCCCGGTTCTGATCCTGAATGACGCGTTTGGTGCCCTGGGCTGCGCCCTGGCAGAGCACACGCCGTACAGCATCGGCGATTCCTACCTGAGCGAACTGGCGACGCGTGAAAACCTGCGACATAACGACATCGACGAGTCCAGCGTGAAGTTCCTCGACAGCACCGCGGACTACCCGCAGGCGCCGGGCGTGGTATTGATCAAGGTGCCAAAAACCATGGCACTGCTGGAGCAACAGCTTCGCGCGCTGCGCAAAGTCGTCACGCCGGAAACCCGCATTATTGCGGGTGCCAAAGCGCGCGATATTCACACCTCAACGCTGGAGCTGTTCGAGAAAGTGCTCGGCCCGACCACTACCACGCTTGCCTGGAAAAAAGCGCGCCTGATCAACTGCACCTTCAGCGCACCGGAGCTGGCCGACGCGCCGGAGACGCTGAGCTGGAAACTGGAAGGCACCGACTGGACCATCCATAACCATGCGAACGTTTTCTCCCGCACCGGGCTGGATATTGGGGCGCGTTTCTTTATGGAGCACCTGCCGGAAAACCTGGAAGGGGAGATTGTCGATCTGGGCTGCGGCAACGGCGTGATTGGCCTGACGCTGCTGGCGAAGAATCCGGAAGCCAGCGTGGTGTTCAGCGACGAGTCGCCGATGGCGGTGGCCTCCAGCCGTCTGAACGTGGAAACCAACATGCCGGAAGCGGTGGATCGCTGCGAATTTATGATCAACAACGCGCTCTCCGGCGTTGAGCCTTTCCGCTTCAACGCCGTGTTCTGCAACCCGCCGTTCCACCAGAAGCACGCCCTGACGGATAACGTCGCATGGGAGATGTTCCACCACGCGCGCCGCTGCCTGAAAATCAACGGCGAGCTGTATATCGTGGCGAACCGCCACCTGGACTACTTCCACAAGCTGAAGAAGATTTTCGGCAACTGCGTCACCATTGCGACCAATAACAAGTTTGTGGTGCTGAAAGCGGTGAAGCTGGGGCGTCGTCGCTAAATAACCAGTGCAAGCTGGGTGCCCTGCGCAATCGCCCGCCGCGCATCCAGCTCCATCGCCATGTCGCACCCGCCGATCAAATGCACCGTTTTACCCGCTTCGCGCAGCGGGTCCGCCAGATCACGCTTTGGCTCCTGTCCGGCGCACAAAATCACATGATCCACGCGCAACAGCTGCGGTTCACCACCGATCAGCACATGCAGCCCGTCGTCGTCGATCTTCTGGTAGCTCACCCCCGGGATCATCTTCACTCCGCGCGAGAGCAGGGTGGCGCGGTGGATCCAGCCCGTGGTTTTGCCCAGCCCTTCACCCGGCTTACTGGCCTTACGCTGGAGCATCACGATCTGGCGCGGGCTTTTCGGCAGCTGCGGCCCTTCCGGCCGTAATCCGCCGGACTGGCTCAGGCTGGTATCAATGCCCCATTCTACGCAAAACTCGGCGATGTTCTGGCTGGTGGCCTCGCCCGGCTGGCTTAAATACATCGCGGTATCAAAGCCGATCCCGCCGCAGCCGATAATCGCCACCTTCTCGCGAACGGGCGCTTTGTCACGCAATACGTCCAGATAGCTCAACACCTTCGGATGATCGATACCCTCGATTGCAGGCGTGCGCGGTGCGATCCCGCTCGCGAGGATCACCTCGTCGAAACCGATCAGATCCGCCGCGCTGACAAGCTGGTTAAGCCGCAGATCAACACCCGTCAGATCGATCATCCGGCGGTAGTAGCGCAGCGTTTCATAGAACTCCTCTTTGCCGGGGATCTGTTTGGCGATATTAAACTGCCCGCCAATTTCACCGGCGGCATCAAACAGCGTCACGCTGTGCCCGCGCGAGGCGGCATTCACCGCAAACGCCAGCCCAGCGGGGCCAGCGCCCACCACGGCCAGGCGTTTTTTATTGACTGTCGCAACCACCGGCATTTTGGTTTCATGGCAGGCGCGGGGGTTCACCAGGCATGAGGTGACTTTGCCGGCGAATATTTGATCCAGACAGGCCTGGTTACAGCCGATGCAGGTGTTGATCTCATCCGCACGGCCGCTTTGCGCTTTGGAGAGCAGTTCGGAGTCCGCGAGGAACGGACGCGCCATCGATACCATATCGGCGTCGCCGCGTGAGATCACATCGTCCGCCACCTGCGGGTCGTTAATGCGGTTAGTGGTGACCAGCGGAACGGAGACTTTGCCTTTCAGCTTGCGCGTTACCCAGCTGAACGCCGCGCGCGGCACCGGCGTGGCGATGGTCGGGATGCGCGCTTCGTGCCAGCCAATCCCGGTGTTGATAATGGTAGCACCTGCGGCTTCAATCGCCTGCGCCAGCTGCACGGTTTCGTCGAACGTGCCGCCGCCCTCCACCAGGTCGAGCATCGACAGGCGGAAGATAATTATAAAGTCCGCGCCCGCACGTTCGCGCACCGCGCGCACCACCTCCACGGCAAAGCGCATCCGGCGGGCATAGTCACCGCCCCATTCGTCGTCGCGCTGGTTGGTGCGTGCGGCGAGGAATTCGTTAATCAGATAGCCTTCAGAGCCCATCACCTCCACGCCGTCGTAGCCCGCCTCACGCGCCAGCGCGGCGCAGCGGGCAAAATCGTCGATCAGCGCCAGGATCTCGTCGTGGCTGAGGGCGTGAGGGGTAAAGCGGTTAATCGGCGCCTGAATAGCCGATGGCGCAACCAGCTTTGGCTGATAGCTGTAGCGCCCGGTATGCAGAATTTGCAGGGCGATTTTGCCGCCTTCGTTATGCACCGCGTCCGTGACAATTCGGTGATGCGGCAGCTGTGTCGCATCATTCAGGACTGCGCCGCCCTCCATCGTCACGCCTGAAGGGGCAGGGGCTACGCCGCCGGTGACAATCAGCGCCACCCCGTGGCGGGCGCGTTCGGCATAGAAGGCTGCCAGGCGCTCGGCTCCGTCCGGACGCTCTTCCAGCCCGGTGTGCATCGAGCCCATCAGCACGCGGTTTTTGAGGGTGGTAAACCCCAGATCGAGGGGGGCGAATAGCGACGGGTAGCGGCTCATAGTCTCTTCCAGTGTAAAATTATTGTTATGTGGTCGGATGAGTTACTAATTTAGCCAGCGGCAGCAGAAAGGTAAAAGCGGGATCGAATGATTGTGATAGATCTCAAAGAACTTCCCCGGTGGCGCTACGCTTACCGGGGCTACAAAACCCCAGGACGGATAAGCGAAGCGCCATCCGGCGTTATTTACGGCGTCGCTGCCCGCGCTAACCCCGGCGCCTGCCACATCGACGTGGTCAGCCCGCTGTCCACCAGCCCGAGCTGATCCGCGTACACCGCCTGCCACTTCTCCATCATGCCGTCGTACAGCTCCCGGTGCTGCGGGTTTGGCGTAAACTCGCGGCTCCACTTCACCAGCCGCTCGCCCGTCGAGGCCATATCCGCAAACAGCCCCGCGCCCGTTCCGGCGGCAATGGCGCAGCCGAGCGCCGTTGCCTCTTTGACTTCCGGCACGCGCACCGGCAGGCCGGTGACGTCGCTTAAAATCTGGCTCCACAGGGCGCCCTTTGCGCCGCCGCCCGCAAACACCAGGCTATCAAACGTCACGCCGGAGAAGCGCGAAATCTGCGTCAGGTTACAGGCCGAGACGATTGCCGCGTTCTCCTCCAGGGCGCGGAACAGCGTCGCTTTGTTGCACTTTTCCGGGTCGATGGAGAGGTTAATAAACGACGGCGCGGCGTGGTACCACTGCTTGAAATGCATCGCGTCGGAGAAGATTGGCATTACGCCGTGGGAGCCAGCGGGTACGCGGCTTGCCATCTCTTCCAGCAGGGAATAGGTGTCCATTCCCATTCGTTCGGCAATCAGCTTTTCCTCCGCGCAGAAGGCGTCGCGGAACCAGCGCATGGTCAGCCCGGTAAAGAAGCTGATCGACTCCGCCTGCGCCATGCCGGGGATGACGTGCGGATTCACGCGGATGTTCATGTCGGGGTCGGTGCGTACCTGTGGCAGATTGACCACCTGCTGCCAGAAGGTGCCGCCCAGCACCGCCGTTTGTCCGGCGCGAACCACGCCCAGCCCCAGACAGCCCAGCTGCACGTCGCCGCCGCCCATCACTACCGGCGTGCCTTCGCGCAGGCCGCTCTGCTGCGCGGCTTCATGGGTAATGGCACCCAGCACGGTGCCGGTCTCTTTTACCGGAGAGAGAATATCTGCGCGCAGCCCGGCCATGTCGAGCAGCGCCGGACGCCAGTCGCGGGAGAAGAGATCCAGCATGCCCGTCGTGCCCGCGTTCGACGGGTCGACCGCCAGCTCGCCGGAAAGCTTCGCCGCCAGCCAGTCGCTGATCATGGTGATGGTCGCGGCCCTGCGGTAGATGTCCGGGCGATGGTGCGCCAGCCACAGCAGGCGGGGCATGGCGCTCAGCGCCAGCGTTTGCCCTGAGACGTCATACACTTCGGATTCAAAACGGTTGTCGTGGATCTCTTTGAGTTCGGCCACCTCGCGGCTGGCGCGGGCGTCGACGTTGGCACAGGCCCAGATGGCCTCGCCGTTGCGATCGTACAGCACAATCCCTTCACGCATGGAGCAGCAGGCGACGGACTGAATATCCGCCGCGCTCAGGTGCGCACGCTCCAGCGCCTGATGAATGCACCGGCAGGCCAGCCGCCAGTTGGTGTCGAGATCGAACTCCATCGACCCCGGCACGTTCTCCACGCTCAGGTGCTTCCACTCGGCCTGGCCGACGGCAATCTGGTTGCCCTGCAAATCGAAAATCACGGCGCGAACGCTGCCTGTCCCTGCATCTAACGCTAAAAGGTAACTCATGAGCTTGCCTCGTTGTTAGCGCAGGGCATGCCCTTTACGTCAGGGCCAGCACCGCGCGGGCTGTCGTCTCTTCCGTCACCAGGCCATTAATACGGCGACCTTTCAGTGCGGCATAAATCGCATCGGCTTTCTCTTCCCCGCCGGCCACGCCGACGATGGTGGGCAGTTGCGCCAGTTCATCGAGCGTGACGCCCAGCAGTTCTTTGTGGATCTCCAGCTCCTCGACGCATTCCCCTTCGGCGTTAAGGAAATAACCGAGGATATCGCCCACCGCCCCTTTACGGGCGTACATCAGCTGCTCGCCTTCGCTGATATAGCCGGAGCGCAGTATCGTCGCGTCACGGCGCTGGTTCACGGAACCAATGCCGACCACCGCCACGTCAGCGGCGGTCGCGGCGAGGATCACGTCCCGCACGCTGGTCTCACGTTTTAAGATCCCGGCGACTTCCGCAGATGAGACGCGAAGCGGGGCGGGGATCATGCTGACGCTACAGGCTGCATCCAGTTGGCCGATACCGGTCATATACGGCCCCACGCCGCCGGAAAGCGTCACCAGGCGGATCTGCTGCGAGCTGATAAAGCCGCTTAAGTGTTGCAGGCTGCTCATGGTGGTTTCACCAAACCCCACCGCCAGCAGCTGGCCGGGCTCCAGCACGCCCATCAGCGACTGCGCCGCGCCGATGCCCAGCCGCACGTTCATCGGCGGCGTATTCAGGGCGGGCATCACGCGCACCAGCTTCAGGCCAAAGCGTTGTTGCAGCTCGGTTTCCAGCGCCAGACAGCCCTCGTAGCGGGAGTTGATCTGCACGCGGATAACCCCGGACTGGCGGCCCTTCTCCAGCAGGCGGGAAATCTTCAAACGCGGCAGCCCGAGCCGTTCACCGATGTCGTTCTGGGTCAATCCGTCGTGGTAATAGCACCAGGCCACGCGCGCCACCAGCTCCTCTTCCGCCAGTGCCAGCCCGGCAAACCGACCTTCTTCCGCAGTGCGTTTATCGCTCATAATTGAACTCTTATAAAAATTTAGATCATATGTTCGTAGTGGCGCGGCGTGAAAATGTGAGCCACGCGGCAAAACGGATCTTTTAGATCGTTTCTGGTTAATCTGAATCTCAATCGATAAAACTGTGATCCCTGCACGGTTGTAAATATAGTTCACCGTCTACGCTTTTGAACATTATTAAATCTAAAAATCATTTGTTCAATAGCGGAGCGATGATGACACCACTTCTCAACGCGCGAAATATCAGCAAGCAGTTCTCAGGCGTGCCGGTCTTAAAAGGCATTGATTTCACGCTGCTTGCGGGGCAGGTGCACGCGCTGATGGGCGGTAACGGCGCGGGAAAATCGACGCTAATGAAGATCATCGCTGGGGTGGAAACGCCGGATAGCGGTGAACTTTCGGTTGCGGGCGAGTCTTTTGCACGGCTTACCCCGGCGCAGGCGCACCGGTTAGGCATTTATCTGGTGCCGCAGGAGCCTCTGCTTTTCCCCAACCTGACCGTGAGGGAAAACATCCTGTTCCGCCTGCCGCGCGAGCGCGATCGGGAAAAGCGGCTGGCGGAGAAACTCCAGCAGCTGCAATGTCAGCTTAATCTCGACGCAATGGCCAGCACCCTGGAAGTGGCGGACCAGCAGATGGTTGAGATCCTGCGCGGGCTGATGCGCAACGCCAGAATTCTGATCCTCGACGAGCCCACGGCCTCGCTGACGCCCGGCGAAACCGAACGGCTGTTTCGCCAGATCAGCGCCTTACAGGCGCTCGGCGTCGGGATTGTCTTTATCTCGCATAAGCTGCCGGAAATCCGCACGCTGTCGAGCCACGTTTCGGTGATGCGCGACGGCGCGGTGGTGCTCAGCGGAGAAACCGTCCAGTTTGACGACAGCGCCCTGATCGCCGCCATGACGCCGGTCAGCCGCGAGAAAGGCTTAAGCGATGCGCAAAAGCTGTGGCTGGCGCTGCCGGGCAACCGCCGCACCCAGCCGCAGGATTTCCCGGTGCTGCGGGTGGAAGATCTCACCGGAGAGGGCTTTATCGATCTCAGCCTGGAGATTTACGCCGGGGAGATCGTCGGCCTTGCCGGACTGGTCGGATCCGGGCGCACCGAGTTTGCCGAAACGCTTTATGGCCTGCGTCCTGTGCGCGGGGGGCGCGTCTGGCTGGAGAACCAGGAGATCACCGACGATCCGGTAAATTCACGCCTGCAAAAAGGGCTGGTTTATCTGCCGGAAGACAGGCAGGTGTCCGGCCTGTTCCTCGACGCGCCGATCCGCTGGAACACCGTGGCGCTGAACGAGCCGTCGCTCTGGCAGCAGCGTAAAAGAGAGTCCGCGGTAGTGGAACGCTATCACCGGGCGCTGGGGATCAAGCTCAACCATGCGGATCAAACCGTGCGCACGCTCTCCGGCGGCAATCAGCAGAAGGTGCTGCTGGCGCGCTGCCTGGAGGCCAACCCGCTGCTGCTGATCGTCGATGAACCGACGCGCGGCGTGGACGTGGCGGCGCGCGCCGATATCTATCAGCTGCTGAAAAGCGTGGCGGCGCAGAACGTGGCGGTGCTGATGATCTCAAGCGATCTCGACGAGTTTCCGGGCCTCGCTGACCGGGTGCTGGTGATGCACCAGGGCGTACTCAGCGGTGAACTGCCGCGCCATGCCGTCAGTCTCGACAGGATGATGGCGCTGGCGTTCGGAGGGCAATCATGAAGACCTTACTGAAAAACCGCGAGCTGAGCGCGTTTCTCGCCATTCTGGCGCTGTTCGCCGTGCTGGTGGCGCTTAATCCGTCCTACTTCAGCCTGCAAACGCTGGGGATGATCTTCGCCAGCGCGCAGATCCTGATCCTGCTGGCCATCGGCGCGGCGCTGGTGATGCTGACCCGCAATATCGACGTCTCCGTGGGCTCGACCGTCGGGCTGTCCGCGATTGCCGTCGGCGTGGCGCTCAACGGTGGCTACAGCCTGCCGGTATCGATACTTTTTGCGCTGTCGATTGGCGCGCTGGCGGGGGCGTTCAACGGTTTTCTGGTGGTGGGGCTGCGCATTCCGGCGATTGTCGCCACCCTCGGCACGCTGGGGCTTTACCGCGGGGCGATGCTGCTCTGGACCGGCGGAAAGTGGATTGAGGGGCTGCCGCCGGGACTGAAATCTATCTCCGAGCCTGCCGCCATCGGCATTTCACCGCTCGGCGTAGGAGTGTTGATTCTCGTGGTCGTTGGCGCGTGGGGGCTATCGCGCACCGCGTTCGGGCGTGATTTCTACGCGGTGGGGGATAACCTCGCCGCCGCGCGACAGCTGGGCGTGGCGGTGAACCGCACCCGCATGATTGCCTTTACCCTGAACGGCATGCTGGCGGCCTGCGCCGGGATTGTCTTTGCCGCGCAGATCGGCTTTGTGCCCAACCAGACCGGCAGCGGGCTGGAGATGAAGGCTATCGCCGCCTGCGTCCTCGGGGGGATCTCGCTTTTGGGTGGCACCGGCACGCTGATCGGTGCTCTGCTTGGGGCTTTCTTCCTCACCCAAATCGATACCGTGCTGGTGCTGTTCAGACTCCCGGCATGGTGGAACGACTTTATCGCCGGGCTGGTGCTGCTGGGCGTGCTGGTACTTGACGGACGCCTGCGTCAGGCGCTTTCAAGGCATCAGCGGGCGCTGAAGTACGGTCGCTTCCAGCCGGGTAACAAAGGGGGAAAGCACGTCACCCCGTTTCCCAAACGCAAAAAAGAGGTGGCGTAAATGAGGCTTAACTGGGAAAGCGCGCTGCTGATTTTACTGGTGCTGGAGATCCTGCTCTTTGGCGCCATCAATCCGCGCATGCTTGATATCAACATGCTGCTGTTCAGCACCAGCGATTTTATCTGCATCGGCATTGTGGCGCTGCCGCTGACGCTGGTGATTATCAGCGGCGGGATCGACATTTCGCTGGGCTCCACCATCGGCCTGTGCGCCATCGCGCTGGGGGTGATGATGCAGGCGGGGTGGCCCATGACGATCGCCGTTCCGCTGACGCTGCTGCTTGGCCTGCTGTGTGGGCTGGTGAATGCGGCGCTGATCCACTACACCGGCATTAGCCCTTTAGTCATTACCCTCGGCACGCTCTACCTCTACGGCGGCGGCGCGCTGCTGCTCTCCGGCATGGCGGGGGCGACGGGCTATGAGGGCATCGGCGGCTTCCCGGACAGCTTTACCGCCTTTGCTAACCTCACGGTGCTGGGGCTGCCGATCCCGCTGGTGTTGTTCGCGGTGATTACCGCTTTCTTCTGGCTGATGACCCACCGCGGGCGCTTTGGCCGTCATCTGTTTTTGATTGGGCAGAACCCGCGCGCGGCGCGCTATGCGGCGCTGTCGGTCAACGGCATGCCGTATGCGCTGTACGGCCTGGTGGGCGTGGCCTCGGCGGTGGCCGCGCTGGTGATGGTCTCCTATTTCGGCTCGGCGCGTTCGGATCTGGGGCGCGATTTACTGATGCCTGCGCTGACCGCCGCGGTGCTGGGCGGCGCGAATATCTACGGTGGTTCAGGTTCGGTTGTCGGTACGGCGCTGGCGGCGCTGCTGGTGGGGTATCTCCAGCAGGGATTACAGATGGTCGGCATCCCCAACCAGGTGTCGAGCGCGCTGTCGGGGGCGCTGCTGGTTGTGGTGGTGATGGGACGTTCGCTAAGTCTGCACCGCGAATGGGTGCGATCTCTCTTCAGAAAACACTCCGGAGCGTAAGATGAAAACAAAACTGCTCGTCCTGGCAATGGCCCTCAGCTTCGCCTCGGCGCAGGCGGCGGACCGCATTGCCTTTATCCCCAAGCTGGTGGGCGTGGGTTTCTTCACCAGCGGCGGCAACGGCGCGAAAGAGGCGGGGAAAGATCTTGGCGTGGACGTGACCTACGACGGCCCGACCGAGCCGAGCGTTTCCGGCCAGGTGCAGCTCATCAACAACTTCGTCAACCAAGGCTATAACGCCATCATCGTCTCCGCCGTGTCGCCGGACGGTCTCTGCCCGGCGCTGAAGCGCGCGATGCAGCGCGGCGTCAAGGTCCTGACCTGGGACTCCGACACCAAACCGGAGTGCCGCAGCATCTACATCAACCAGGGGACGCCGGAACAGCTCGGCGGCCTGCTGGTGGACATGGCGGGCAAGCAGGTCACCAAACCGAACGCGAAAGTGGCGTTCTTCTACTCCAGCCCCACCGTTACCGACCAGAACCAGTGGGTAAAAGAGGCGAAGGCCAAAATCGAGAAAGATCATCCGCAGTGGCAGGTCGTCACCACCCAGTTTGGCTATAACGACGCCACCAAATCTCTGCAAACCGCCGAGGGGATCTTAAAAGCGTATCCGGATCTGGATGCGATTATCGCCCCGGACGCCAACGCGCTGCCGGCGGCGGCGCAGGCGGCGGAAAACCTGAAGCGGGAAGGGGTGGCGATTGTCGGCTTCAGCACGCCGAACGTGATGCGCCCGTACGTTGAGCGCGGCACGGTGAAGGCCTTCGGCCTGTGGGACGTGGTGCAACAGGGCAAAATTGCGGTCAATGTCGCCGATCGCCTACTGAAAAAAGGCGATCTTAACCCTGGCGACAGCGTCGACGTGAAAGATATCGGGACGCTGAAGGTCGAGCCGAACAGCGTGCAGGGCTACCAGTATGAGGCGAAGGGCAACGGCATCGTGCTGCTGCCGGAGCGGGTGGTGTTCACCAAAGAGAACATCAGCAAATACGATTTCTGACGGGGGAGCAAATGGCTGATTTAGACGACATCAAAGACGGCAAGGATTTTGGCATCGGCACGCCGCAGCAGAATGTGCCTTACACCCTGAAGGGCTGCGGCTCGCTGGACTGGGGCATGCAGTCGAGGCTTTCGCGCATCTTCAACCCGCAGAGCAACCGCACGGTGATGCTGGCCTTTGACCACGGCTACTTTCAGGGGCCGACCACCGGCCTTGAGCGTATCGATCTCTCCATTGCGCCGCTGTTCGGTGAAACAGACGTGCTGATGTGTACCCGCGGCATTCTGCGAAGCCAGGTGCCCGCCGCGACAAACAAACCGGTGGTGCTGCGCGCCTCCGGCGGTAACTCCATTCTGGGCGAGCTGTCGAACGAGTGCGTGGCGGTGGCGATGGAAGATGCCCTGCGCCTGAACGTCTGCGCGGTGGCGGCGCAGGTGTACATCGGAAGCGAGTTTGAGCATCAATCTATCAACAACATCATCAAGCTTGTCGATGCAGGGGCGCGCTACGGCATGCCAACGCTGGCGGTAACGGGCGTCGGCAAGGAGATGGCGCGTGACGCGCGCTACTTCTCGCTCGCCAGCCGCATCGCCGCCGAGATGGGGGCGCAGTTCGTCAAAACCTACTACGTGGACGAGGGCTTTGAAAAAGTGACCGCCAGCTGCCCGGTGCCGATCGTCATCGCCGGGGGCAAAAAGCTGCCGGAGCTCGAGGCGCTGGAGATGTGCTGGCGGGCGATTGATCAGGGGGCGTCCGGCGTGGACATGGGACGCAATATCTTCCAGTCCAGCGCGCCGCTCGCCATGCTGAAAGCGGTGAAAAAAGTGGTTCACGAGAACGTGAGCGCCCGGGAGGCGTTCCAGTTCTGGCAGGACGAGAAACAGGGAGAAGCAAAATGAACGTGACGCTGGTTGAAATTAACATCAAGCCCGAGCGGGTGGACGAGTTTCTTGAGGTGTTTCGCGCCAACCACGAGGGGGCCATCAAGGAGCCGGGAAACCTGCGCTTTGACGTATTGCAGGACCCGCGGGTGAAAACCCGCTTCTTTATCTACGAGGCCTATAAAAACGAAGAGGCGGTGCTGGCGCATAAGCAAACGCCGCACTATCTGGCGTGCGTGGATAAGCTCGAGGAGCTGATGTCGGAGCCGCGCAAAAAACGCAGCTTTGTGGGATTGTTGCCCGAGTAGCGGCTTTGCCCGGTGGCGCTGTTCAGGCCAGCTCCAGCAGCTTCACCTGCACCGTTGCCCCCGGCATCAACTGCTGCAAATTGTTGACCAGCTCTTGCCCTGCCTCTTCCAGTGCCGCAAGCGGCATCGACGGCAGGCTTTCAAGGATAAACCACATCGATTGCGCCTGGCTGTCCAGGCGGGTCCGTATCCCCTGTCGCCAGTTCCAGCGGCGGCAGGTGACGCCGAGATCGTCACGCCAGATAACCTCGCCCGGTTCCGGATGTTCCACCACCGGCTCTCCCTCTTTAAAGGTATCAAACGGCTCGCTGCCGTCGGCCAGCGTCAGGCGCGGCGCGCCCGAGTACGCCGCGAGATTTTCCCCACCCACCGGAATGGCGTAGCGAATGCTCACCGCGTTATAGATATCCACGACCGGATCCAGCGACGGCAGCGAACAGTCTTTCAGTACCCGCTTGCGCAGGGCTGTGGCGGAACAGGGCGTGCGTTTCGGTTTCGCGCCGAAGGCTTTAAACACCTCATCCCAGCCTGAAAGGTGCGCATCAGCCCACGGCACATCATCATTCAACATCTGCTGGCAGGCCTGCGCCAGCGCGGCGGGCACCGCGGGGCCGGACATGATTGAGCTGTGGCAGTGGGAGATGCATCCGGGGGAGTATTTCACTTCGACAGGGCATCCGGCGGGAACCTTTGAGCTGCTGCACGTGAACGAAGGCGTCTTGACGCTGACGGTGGACGAGACGGTGACGCAGGTGAATGCTGGCGCGTCGGCGGTGGCGAAAACCGAAGCGGCGCACGGCTATGCGAACGAAGGGGTGAGCGTGCTTCGCTTCACTATGACGGTGGCGGAGTTTCACCGTTAGTGTCGGGTTTGTGGGTTCCTCGATGCAGTGTCTGAACCATCATGGGCAACACCCGCCCGGCGTCATTGAGGGTTTGCCAGCGTATCTCGCAGCGCGGTGCGCGACGGCACCATTCGGTTTTTCGTTGGCTGAAGGGAGCAACAACACCAGCGTTAACAACGGGCGTGCCGTTGATGACGGTCTGGAAAAGCGTCACGTAATACGGGGTAGGATTCGTCGCGATTAATCCCTCATCGGAGTAAGACCAGCGTATTTCCCGATAGGCGCGATCGGGGTTTCCTTTTAATCCCTCCGGGCGATAGAGCAGCTTAAACGCCGAACGTACCGCTATCTGCACATCCCGACTGCCCTCATGGGCTGACGGAATACTGGCGATGTTAAGCGTAAAGAGTGATTCGCGATCGGCTGGCAGGTCAGCCTCTGCCTGCAGCAGGCGGATAATATGTTCATGTCCGGGTTTTATGGCAAATAGCGGTGGTATAACCACCAGCGAACGGCCCGCAGACCCGGGCGCTTCTGCGCCGGGCCATTTTCCACCGGGAGAGATTCGGACAGTAACAAGGTAAGGTATGTCCGACTTGTTGCGCACCGAGACGGTGGTTGATTTATCTCTTTGCTGAATGATAAACCGGGTTCCACCAACAACTACGCCCGCATGTCCCTGCGCGTTGACCAGCAACACAATCATCAGTGAAATCGCGAATATTTTCGCCGACATGACAAATTTATGCATAAGTCAAAACAAAGGTTGCTGCCGCGTTTGCGGTACCTGGGGTGACGGTATCCGTGACGGCGAGATAGCGGGCAAAGAAAACGAGCTCGGCGGTCGTTTGATTTCCGGTAAGCACAAAGGGAAGGCTCTCTCCGCTCAGCGGCAGCGGGGATTTATCGGTGTTGAAAAGGCCGATTGCGACACCGCTGGCGCTATTTTGCGCCTCGGTAATCGCCAAAAGCGCGTTGTTTTGTCCGTCAGGTGTTCCTTCGAAACGGGTAGTAATGGTGTTAAGCCCCGCCCCGCACTGCTCGACGTCAATCGTGAACCGCTCATACGGTGTCTCATTTTTGGCCTTCTCAAGCTGGGTCGCATTAACCTGCGTCATGGTAACGACCAGATGTTCTGAGTCGGGGGAAATGACGCAGGTTTTGTTTTTTATCGTTCCCGTAATATAAATCGTTCCGTCATGCGACATTGTTTTGGCCAGCGGGAACAGTGCCAGAGATACGCTAAGTAAAGCTAATCTGATGAAGGGTTTCACGCGGTGCCTCACTGATACAGCAGATCGAAATACATCACCGCCGTGGCTTCGCCTGATGTGACGGTGGGCAAGGTGGATTTGTAGCGTAAAAAGAAGGACAACAGATTGTCCCCCGGCGCGAGCGGATAGTGGGCAGATTCGGTGTTGTTAATATCGATGGGCGTGAGAGCGCTATCCAGAAGCTCTACGCCCAGACCGGTCGCCATGGTTGAGAGATGGCCTTTACCGGTATCTGAAAGCGCCAGCAGGGAGGGATTGTCCCGATCCGCCTGTCCGGTAAACCACACCTGAGTATCGGTAATCGCAGCGGTACAGCCTTTGAGACTAATATCGAATTTTTTCGGGGGAGTGGTGGAGCCCGGTACGGGAAAATCGCCTGCGGAAAACTCGCCCATGTCGACAGTCTGCTCCACGTTTTGCGTATCGACATTGCAGGATTCACCGACAATGGTACCGAAAACGTGAAGGTTATAACTGCCGTCAGCCATGACGAACGGGGTGAATAACAGGGCTGTCAGATACAGCCCTTTTTTCCAGGTAATATTCATCATTTATCCTCAGGCGAAATCAATGCGTAACAGTGCCAGAGCGGTGAAAACACCCAGCTCGGGAGAAAGACCCGTGGTGCTGATTGGATACGCTTGCAGCGTCACGTTGGCTTTTCCAGAGATATCCGTCTCGAAGGGCGCGTTACTTGAAAAGACGTTCGGCGTAAGGGGCGTGCCGTCCTCACGGGTGACGACGACCCCCACGTCCGGATTGTCCGTAGCCAGCGCCTGTGGATAACGACTGTCCGCCGTGCCCGTTAAGCGCAGCGTTAACTGCGCGGGAGATTCAACGTCCCCATTGCATTCGACCGGAACGTTAAAGGTTTTTGGACGGACATTATCGGGCATCTGCCCCGCCTGTCTGAAATCACCGTGGTAGAGTTTACCCAGATCCACCGTGACGGTTTGCCCGGCGTTGATGACGCAGTTTTGCGGAACGCTAATCACCCCGCTGTAGATGATTTTATAAACAACCGTATTAACCGGCTCATGATCCGTTGTGGTGATATAGACGTTAAACATGAGCCTTGAGGGGATCACGACGGTGCCGATAAAGGGTTTTACAATTTGCAGCCTGAACACAAGATGACTGTCGTTGACGGGGAATACCCCTCCCGTATCGACTTCGTCATGGCCGCCCATATGCACATATTCAACTGGCGGATAGAAATCGCCGATGGTGGCATCGTGAATTTTCATGGCCCCAATGATGTAATCCGGATCAAGCTGCAGATACTTCCATTCGCCTTCGGTTTTGATGACGGGATATGGGCTCAGGTAAGTACGATAGGTTCGTTTGTCCCAGTCCCCCGCCGGACATCTGGCACCGATATTAACATCCTGACTTTTCTCTAATTCTGTACCGCTACCGGGGCGATTCTGATCGGTCGTGAGTGTAGTGGTCAGGTCGTAGTTAACGATGGAAATGCTGCCATTGGCGTTAACGCAGGTTTTGGCGAGGCCATTACCGCTAAACGCCAGCCCCGCTACGCTGATTAACATTATCCATAGCTTCATTTATAAACACTCCATTTTCAGCCGTACCAGCGGCGCTTTACTTTCCGGTAGTTGATATCTCGCCGTACACTGCCGGTTTGCACCTTCTCCCCATTGAATATTCAGCGTTCCCGTTGGGTTCAGGCCGGACAGATAGGTCTCACCCTCTTCACCGACAATCGTGTTGCTGCCACCGTCGTCACGGGTCACCATGGCGCCGAAAGGGACGGGTTTTCCACGATAGAGCAGGGTCATTAAGGCGCGCGTTCCGGGACGCGCTTTGAACGTCGCGCGCACAACGGCACCTCGTGTCGGCACAACGTGCGTCACCGCATCGTCAATATCCACATCGTCGGCCAGCGAGTTGGTATCCAGTGCCATGCGATTGAGGCGATAGGAAGAGGCGTAGGGAACAACGGCATAACCGCGCCAGTCCGTATGGATGCCGGGTTCATTTTCAATCTTGACCTCTTTTGCTCCCGGCGCAGCAATGAGCACGTTGGTATCGCCCAGAGGCTGGCTCAGGGTGATGCCGTTGCGGTGCGCGATAACACCGCCATTTAACCCGTAGTTGACCTGCTGATAGTCCCCGTTTTGACTATAGTTATACCCGACGCTGGCATTACCATATGCGCCGTCATATTCCATGCTGCTCGCCCCCTGAGCGTGCGAGCCATGGCGGGTATAGCCTTGCTGCACGCTGTAGCTGAGGTTGTTGTCCTCCAGCAGCGTGCCGTTTACCCCTGCGTTCTGGGACGTGTCCCCCTGTTTGTTTGTGCTCAGGCTATAGGTTGCATAGGCATAATTATGTTTTTGTCCCACTTCATTTTGTGGGGATAACCACTGGCTTAATGGCAGCGATATATTCAGCGCGTAGATTTCATCGCTTCCCGACATGCCGGGGGCTTTATTGTAGTTATAGGAGAGGCTCCAGGAGACGTCTGCCCAGGTTCCGCTGTATCCAATCTGGAGAAGCGTGTTTTTCTCATCCGTGTGCCAGTAGCTTTGCTGGCTACCGGTAATATAAACAGAGCCCGAACCAGGCAATTGCTGAGAGAGATTGAACTGCACCTTGCCGCGTTTGGTGTAGTAAAGGTTGTAGTAATCCATCCAGAGGGTTTGCGCGCTATCCTCCTGGTCCTCGCCTTTGTAGCCCCGCATTTGTCTGTAGGCGGTTTCATCCAGGGTGTAAAACCCGGAGGTGGAGTAGCGATAGCCCAGCAGCTGAAAGTTTGTGCCAATGGCGTTTAAGGATTTCGCGTACAGAAAACGAATGGACTGTCCGGAGTGACTGCTGCCATCGGCGAGGAGGCTTTTCGCGTGCGTCACGTCAAAAGAGAGGGCTCCTGCCTCCCCCATGTTTAGCCCTGCGCCCAATGCGGCGGCAGTGTAGTCCCGGGTCAATTGCGATCCGCCGTACGCGGTAAGGCCGTGAGGAAGCCCCCAGATCAGGGAGCCCTGAATAAACTCAACGTCATCCTGCTGGCTACCGCTGCTACGGTATTCAGCCGCCGTCAGGGCGTATTTTAGCCGTCCTTCTCGCTGCAAAATGGGCACTGCGGAATAGGGCACGGAGTAACTATTGATGCTGCCGTCTGCCTCTTTGACTTCGACCATTAAGTCACCGCTGGATGAGGTGGGGAAAAGGTCGTTGATCGCGAATGCGCCGGGCGGCACGTAGCTTTGATAAATGACGTAGCCGTTCTGCCTGATGGTGACCTGGGCATGACTTTTCGCGATTCCGCGAATGGTTGGCGCAAAGCCCTTCATGCTGTCCGGCAGCATATTGTCATCAGAGGCGATTTGCGCACCGCGAAAGGGCAGGCTGTCAAAGACATCTGAAGGCGTATAGCTGTCTCCCAGCGTCAACCTTCCCTTAAGAGGGATAACCGCACGCTCCGCATAGGTGCTGATATGCTGCCAGCTATCGCTTTCGCCCTGAGCGCTGCTGGAATGGTTCCAGGAGGCATTGTCACGCAAACGCCACGGGCCGATATTTAACCCGCTGTTAAGGCCGAGAAAGGCGTTATTGCTGGTTCCATTATCGGTTCCGCGATCGCGACTGCGCGATCCGGAAAAATTATAATTAAGCAGGAGCGCGTTAATCCCCTCATCCCACTGGTCGGGAGGAATATAGCCACGCGCATTGTTTCTCATGGCAACCTGGGGGATGCTGATATCCAGTCTGAGCTTTTCAAAATCAAACGTGGTGGTGGCATCTGGAATGGCGCCCGCCACATCAATACAGTTATCTTTTTGCACCGATGCCTGTAAAGAGAGGGCCTGAAGGTTGACCCCCATATTCTCAAGTGACTTCGCCGACAGGCAGGCGACAAGGCCAGTGTCATCCGTCGATTTTGCCGGGGCGTTATCTTTCACTTTCCGGACCCCGAAGGTGATATCGCGCGTAGCGATAAAGTGCTCATTCAGCCATATATCCACGCGGTAGACGCCGGGGGCCTGACCGTTAGTGGAAAAACGCGACAGATCGGCAACCGCTGAAGGATCGCCTGACAAAAAGGCGGGATTGAAAAAATACTCTGCGCGCGCTTCGGTAAGTGCGAGAAGTGCCGTAACGGCTACTGCCACGGGCGTCAGCGAGGTTACATAGGCTTTGTCTGGAGCCGGTGAATCGTTACGCTTCATCTACTTTTCCTGCTATCCATGGCAAGGCACTTTTTGTCTGCTTGTTTAACGCGCAGACCGTGGTTTCCAGTCTGTTATCAAGAACACGTTTGTGCAGGTGTATTAGCGCCAAAATCGTTCACCGTCTGGAACCTGACGCGCCCGGCACCACCACCTGGAACAGGTAAGGTAAGGGTGTTGAAGGGGGCCACCATCGAATTTGGCAGCTGTGTATCACCGACGAAAAACTGCACAAGCGAAACGTAATAGGGTGACGGATTTTTAATGGACACTTTGCCGTTGGCTGTCTGGCAGGAGAGTGTTTTGGGCGCATCGGCGGAGAGAGACGCCAATTTTTTCGGGCGGACAAACAGTTTTATTACGCTTTGCGTGGCAATCTGCAGCGTGTTTCCATTCAGCTTACTTTTATCAATAGAGGGGATTGCTTTGCTGTTCAGATAAAATACGCTTTCACGATCGGTGGGCAGGTCAGGCCCCGCATACATAATACGTAACGTATTTTCTTTTTTAGGATGTATAACAAACAGCGGAGGCGTAATAATAAAATCAGAAGATTTTACACCCTCAGCATTGGCCACCCAAGTCTGAATCAGGAATGTATTATTACTTGACGAGTTAATAACAGGCAGTGATGCCTGTTTATCACCTTGAGGATAAATGACACGAGTGGCTCCCAGGGCGATGCCGCCGGCATATACATCAGCCGTAATACCTACTGTAAGCGTAAACGTTGCGGCCATGAATAAGCCAGCACGTAATTGATTAATCATGAATCCTTTCATTTTCTCTTTATTCTCTCAATGAGACGACTTTATGCATTTTATTGATAGATGACGTTAAACCAGATCTGCGCATCGGCATTTCCTGCCTGCACGTGAGGGGCTGTCGACCGATATTTCGCGATGAATCTCAGCACGTTCTCACCCCCTCGGAGGGGAGCTTTCCAGAGGGGCGTGGTACCCGGAATGAGCAGATGACCTGTCGCATCAAAAATACCTATCCCAATACCCTTCGCGGCTCCTGCACCTTTGCCGGCATGAAAGATCTGGGGATCTTTTAACGCCGTCTCTCCGTAAAAAAGCACGCCAGCACGTTGGCTTACGCTGGCATCACACTCTTCAAGTTTGATTTGAAAAGGCGTTGGCATAGCCCAGTCCCCGGTCGAGATGAACTGGCTGCTACGTACCTGTCCCATGTGAACGACCTGATCCTGGCTGTCGGTGCTCACGGTACAGGCGGCATTAACGACCTGACCCATAAAGGTGACCTGCCCATCTTCACTCGCCACAGCACGCAGTGAAGCACACGCTAGCAGGCCCAGAGCGAGTAATACGTATTGAGTGGCATGCTTCATCATTCGCTGAATTCCCGTTGAACGTGTAACACCTCTCCGTCAGAGAGGTGTTACAGACGTTAGCGAATCAGGAGTAAACCATCTGGAATGTTGCCGTGGATGAGACGTTACCGGGTGTTGCGGCTCCCGTCGCGATGTAGTCCACGCTCAGAGGAATGATATTTTCGCCGTTGATGAGTTTTGTGGAGGAGGACGTCTCACCCAGATTCAGCCTGTTGCCATCTGGGCCAAACAGCTGCAGAGCAACGTTGGTGGCGGCACCTGCGCCTGCGGTATTCGCCAGGGAGCCCACCTGAGCGGCATCCTGCTGACCGTTAAAGATGACCGCAGCGTTTTGGCTGACGGTCGTGTCGCAATCTTCCAGCACGATGCTGAAATCTTCTTTTTGATTTGCCTGCATACCGGCTGCGGTCAGTTTGACAGTACGGACCTGGCTCAGAATGACGGTCTGATCGACGGAATCAGCCGCAACGGAACACGCGGCGTTAACCACCTGACCGACGAAGTTCACCGTACCGCCGGAGACGGTTACGGTATCGGCCTGAGCGTTCATCGCCAGCCCGCCCAATAACGCTGCAGTCACAGCCATACCCAACAATTGCTTTTTCATAGAAATCCTTTTTTAAAACAAAATTAACGTTAATAATATCTGGAATACCAGAAAGGCCTTGCTATACATCCAAAAATATCAACAGTAAAAAATATTATATTAGACATTTCGTTATTGTAATTTATAATTTCATCTTCACATGGTAGAAATGTGTCGAAGCTAATGCAATCGATTTATTCGGTGTTTCTTATTAGAACTTCTTAATTTATGATTAAAATAATCTTAATCTATGGGAACCTATTTGTCGGGGTTATATTAATTTATTTGAATATATAATATGTGAAAACGGTGATATCAGTAGCGAGGCATGCGAGCGCTGTTTGAATAACTATTATCAGTGCCTGAGTTATTTACGGTTGTGGTAAATGTTGCCGTAATCATTATTTTATTACGTTAAGAAATAACAGGAGCCCCCACTAAACAGGGGGCTCATTATTATGCCTCTTCCACGCTTACGCGCAGGGCTGCCAGCGCTTTGCGCGCCGCTTTCAGCACCTGCTCACACTGCTCAATCGTCAACGTCAGCGGTGGCTCAATGCGGATGGTTTTCGAGTTGTTGAGCGTCCCGGCCACCAGCACCCGCTGGCGGAACATCTCGCTCGCGAAGCTGTAGCCGATTTCGTTGTCCACAAACTCGATTGCCATGAGCATCCCTTTGCCGCGCGCCTCCTGCACAAGGTCCGGGTATTCCCGGCCCAGCTGGCGGAAGCCGTCCAGCAGCATGTCGCCTTTCTGCTCCGCCTGCGCAGGCAGGTTTTGCTCCAGCAGCACGTTGATGGTCGCCAGCGCCGCCGCGCAGGCCAGCGGGTTACCGCCAAAGGTGGTGGTATGCAGGAACGGGTTGTCGAACAGCACCGAGAACACCTCTTCCGTCGCCACCGTCGCACCAATCGGCATCACGCCGCCGCCCAACGCTTTCGCCAAGCACAGGATGTCCGGCTGAACGTTCTCGTGCTCGCAGGCAAACATCTTGCCGGTGCGCCCCATCCCGGTCTGGACTTCGTCGAGGATCAGCAGCGCGCCAAACTCATCGCACAGCTGTCGCACGGCGGGCAGATAGCCCTGCGGAGGGAGGATGACGCCGCCTTCACCCTGAATCGGCTCCAGGATCACCGCCGCCACGTCATCGCCGGTTTTACGGCATTCACTCAGCACGGTGCGCATGGCGTTAATGTCACCGAACGGCACGTGGCGGAAGCCCGGCAGCAGCGGCATAAACGGTTTGCGGAAGGTGGATTTGGCGGTCGCCGACAGTGCGCCCAGGGATTTACCGTGGAACGCGCCGCTGGTGGCGATAAAGGTGAATTTCCCGCGCGGCGACTGGTACGCTTTGGCGAGCTTAATCGCCGCTTCGACCGATTCCGTGCCGCTGTTGCTGAAGAAGCTGTATTTCAGTTTGCCGGGCGTTAAGGCCGCCAGCGTTTTCGCGAGCATGGCGCGAAGCGGGTCGAGCAGTTCCTGGCTATGGAGAGGTTGTTTCGCAAGTTGATTCTGTACGGCGGAAACCACTACTGGATTACGGTGCCCCACGTTGAAGATACCGAAACCACCCAGGCAATCTATGAACTCCTGTCCCTGGGTGTCGACAAGCGTATTAAGACTTCCCGCTTGCCACTCTACGGCTCCGTAATCCCCGCCGGCGGTAACAGATTTGCGATACTCCAGAAAACCAGGATTCACATGCTCTTTAAAGTAATCAATGACCTCTCGGTTAAGTTGTTTCATCTCCTCATGATCGAGCGTTCGCTTCTCAATGAGATTCAGTGCGTGCGCGGTACAGGCAAGAGCCGAGGCGCTGGAAGGTAACCTGTTCAAAATATGCTCCCGGGGATCGCGTATCACATGATACTGAGTTAAGTATTGCAGGGATTACGCCACTTCAGATGACTTAACGAAAATCGGGATAAACGCCAGGTTAAAATTATGTTGCGCAATATTTAATCATGCCGGAGCAATCGAAACGGGATTTAGGGGTACAGGGCAACCCGCATTCTCAGGTGCATAAAAAGGCAATTGCACTAAAGGAGTGCATGGCTTGCGGCTTAAGTGGGCGTTAACAGGTCATGCTTTATAGGTAATTTCTTTGCGAAAGTATTTGGAATCAATGAATTATAAAATCTCACAAAAAGTGCGGTTTAAGTGAAATCTGCGATCTCCATCAAGTTTAACAACTAAAGATAAATTGTTTACCGCCGAAAAAACAATAAACCACAAAATTAACATTCGAATAACCTGCAAGGAATGCCCGTCATGTCTTCTCCTTCCTGTGTCACCCAGAATAATTATCCTCTGGACGATGACACCACCTTAATGTCGACCACCGACGTCCACAGCTATATGACCCATGCGAACGACACCTTTGTGCAGGTGAGCGGCTATCAGCTTGATGAGCTGATGGGCCAGCCGCACAATCTGGTGCGCCATCCCGACATGCCAAAAGCGGCGTTTGCCGATATGTGGTACACCCTGCAGCAGGGTGAGCCGTGGAGTGGCATTGTCAAAAACCGACGTAAGAATGGCGATCATTACTGGGTGCGCGCGAATGCGGTACCGATGGTGCGGAATGGGCAGGTGACGGGGTATATGTCGATCCGCACCAAAGCCACGGAGGAAGAGATCGCTGCCGTAGAGCCGCTCTACCGGGCGCTGAATAACGGGAGCTGTAAAAAACGCATCCAAAAAGGACTGGTGGTGCGTAAGGGCTGGTTGGGTAAACTTCCTTCCATGCCGCTACGCTGGCGCGTACGCAGCGTGATGGCGGTGCTCTTTGCCGCGCTTGCCGCTACCCTGGTGACCACCTCCGCAGGCTGGGTGCCGCTCGCCGCGGCCGCCGTGGTAACGCTGCTGGGAACGCTGCTGTTTGAGCAACAGATTGTCCGCCCGATCGAAAACGTCGCGCATCAGGCTCTGAAGGTGGCGACCGGCGAGCGCAACAGCGTGCAGCATCTGAACCGCAGCGACGAGCTGGGGCTGACCCTGCGCGCGGTAGGACAGTTGGGGCTGATGTGCCGCTGGCTCATCAATGACGTCTCAAGCCAGGTGATGAGCGTCCGTGACGGCAGCGACAGGCTGGCGCAGGGGAACGAAGCGCTGAACGATCGTACGCGTCAGACCGTGGCGAACGTTCAGCAGACCGTCGCAACGATGAACCAGATGGCCGCGTCCGTTCAGAGCAACTCAGAAACCGCCGCCGAAGTGGACAAACTCTCCGTAGCCGCGAGCAGCGCGGCGACGAAAGGCGGTAACGCGATGCAGACCGTGGTGAAAACGATGGATGACATCGCCGATAGCACGCAGCGCATCGGCTCGATTACCTCCCTGATTAACGACATCGCTTTCCAGACCAATATCCTGGCGCTGAATGCGGCCGTTGAAGCGGCAAGAGCCGGCGAGCAGGGGAAAGGCTTTGCCGTGGTCGCGGGGGAAGTTCGCCACCTTGCCAGCCGCAGCGCGAATGCGGCTAACGATATCCGCAAGCTGATTGATGCCAGCGCCAGCAGGGTACAGTCCGGTTCCGAGCAGGTGCACGCCGCAGGCCGCACGATGGATGACATTGTCGAGCAGGTGAAAAACGTCACGCAGCTCATCGCGCAGATCAGCCACTCGACGTCCGAACAGGCGACCGGGTTGTCAGAGCTAACCCGCGCGGTGGCGGAACTGGACAGCATTACGCAAAAAAATGCCGACCTGGTCGAGGAGAGCGCGCACATCTCTGCCATGGTGAAACACCGCGCCGGGCGTCTTAAGGATGCGGTGACGGTGCTCCATTGAGCCAGTAATGTTCCGGAAAAGTCGTTTATACCGTAAGGAATAAACGGCTTTTTTATTTGTGATTGTGACTATTAATGTTATTTATTGTTAATAAGATATTAAGTAACTAAAGAAATTGCCTCAGTTATTTATTCCTGCCTAAGTCAGTTTTCCCCGATGCTATTTTGCAAAACCCTGTTCTGGTGGTCTGGTAACGATCGATGTGGCGGTATTAATAGCCTCTACCTATCCATTGTGATGGTTATGAAATAAAAAAACGATCAAAGTCATAAAGTTAGCGGATTCGTTACCGATAACAGCGATCGTCTGAGAAATAATCACATCGATGGAGAAAATATGTTCTTACATGACGTAAAGATCGGCACGAAATTATTTCTGGCGTTTGGATTCTTTATTGTCCTGATGGTGATCAGCGCCAGTATGTCCTTACTGAGCCTGAACCGGGCTAACAACGGGATGCAATCCATCATTACCCATGATTATCCCACCACGGTAAAAGCGAACCAGTTAATCGACAACTTCCAGGAATTTATTAGCACTCAGCAGCTCATGCTGCTGGATGAACAGGGAACGTACACGGCACAGTCGCAGCAGCATCTTAAAGAGATCAGCGAGCATATCACGGTGATTTTGGGCGAGCTGAATACGGTGTTGCAGGACCCGAAATCGCAGCAGGTCCTTGCCGAGATCCGCGACGTTCGTCAGCAGTATCTGGACTCGCGCTATCGCATTTTGCAGGCGGTGCAGAATAATGACCGTGCGGGTGCTATCCAGGAGATGATGACCCATACCCTCACCGTGCAGCAGGCCTATAAAGCTAAAGTGCAGGAGCTGATTGCGATTCAGAACCATGAGATGCAGAGCGCGGGGGCGCAGGTGGAAGGAGACTTCAGGTCCAGCCGACTGCTACTGATCCTGATCACCCTCTTTAGCGTCGCCGCTGGCAGCCTGATTGGCTGGTTTATCGTGCGCGCTATTACCCGCCCACTCGGCGAGGCGGTGAATTTTGCCAATGCCATTTCAGAGGGCGACCTGACGGGCAGCATCACGCCGCACGGCAAAGACGAAACGGGCCTATTGCTGCACGCGCTGATGGAGATGAAAAACCGCCTGCTGGATATTGTGCAGCAGGTGCAAACGGGCTCGGAGAATATCTCCAGCGCAGCCGCGCAGATTGTCGCTGGTAACCAGGACCTTGCCGCGCGCACCGAGGAGCAGGCAAGTTCCGTTGAACAGACCGCCGCCTCGATGGAGCAGATCACCGCGACGGTGAAAAACACCGCCTCGCACACCGGGGAAGCGACTAATCTCTCGGCAGATGCCGCCACGGTGGTCAAAAACAACGGGGAGATGATGAAGCAGGTAACCAGCAAAATGCGCCTGATTAACGAGACGTCGAACCGGATGTCCGACATTATCGACCTGATCGACGCCATTGCGTTCCAGACCAACATTCTGGCGCTCAACGCAGCGGTGGAAGCGGCGCGTGCGGGCGAGCACGGCCGCGGCTTCGCGGTGGTTGCCGGTGAGGTTCGCCAGCTTGCCCAGAAGAGCGCGTCGTCTGCCAGTGAAATTCGCGAGCTGATCGAGAGCTCCACCAGCCAGACCCAGGACGGGATGAATCTGGTGGAAAAAGCGAGCGCGTTGATCAATGGCATGGTCGGCAACGTGGAGGAGATGGACACGATCCTGCGCGAGATCCGCCAGGCCAGCCACGAGCAGACGGAAGGGATCTCGCAGATCAACAGCGCGATTGGCCTGATTGATGCCACCACCCAGCAGAATTCTGCGCTGGTGGAGGAGTCCGTCGCGGCGGCGGCATCCCTTAACGAGCAGGCGATGCACCTGAAAGAGCTGGTACGCGTATTCCGAGTGAGCGAGCACGCGCCGGCTTAATCCAGCTGGGAGATCTCCAGCGCTGCGCGGTCGATTATGCCGATAATCTGCTTGAGCTGCGCGTCGCTGAGCTCTCCCTGATTTACCTTCAGGTCTAACACCGCTTTAAAGTTATCCAGCGCCCGCTTCATCTGCGGGTTTTTGCGCAGCTCAAAGCCGACGCTGCGCGCCTTAATACGCACCTGGATCTGTTCCAGCTGTTCCCGGTTTTCGTCCAGCCAGCGTTGTCCTTCAGCGGTAATCGCAATCTTCTTACGACCGCTCTCTTCTTCCGTAATGGTGATAAAGGTTTGATCCTGAAGATAATCCAGCGTCGGGTAGATCACACCGGGGCTCGGCGTGTAGTTCCCCTGGGTCAGGTTCTCGATCTCTTTGATCAGCTCATAGCCGTGGCTGGCGCTGCGGGTCAGGATATCCAGAATCACCAGTCGCAGGTCGCCGTGGCCGAAAAAGCGCGGTCGGCGTCCACCGGCGTCGTGTTCATGTCGCATGTTATGTCTCTTAATTTGATATATCTAAACTATATCTAAGATATATTCAGATGCAATCTAAAAAATCTTGCTTTTTTACTGATTAGTAATCATTATCATTTGAAAATCAATTCCGATATATCGTATTTACCAGAGAAGAGGCTAAAAATGGCATCTACCCGTTACCCACAGCGCGTGCGTAATGACCTGCGCTTTCGCGAGCTGACGGTGCGCCGCGTTGAGCGCGTTAGCGCAGGCTTTCAGCGCATTGTTTTAGGCGGCGAGGCGCTGGAGGGCTTTAGCTCCCGCGGCTTCGACGACCACACCAAAGTCTTTTTCCCTGCACCTGGCACCACGTTTGTCCCGCCGAAGGTCACCGATGAAGGCATCGACTGGGGCGACGGCGTACGTCCACAGGCGCGCGACTATACGCCGCTGTACGATGAGGCAAATCATGAACTGGCGCTCGATTTCTTCATTCATGACGGCGGGATTGCCAGCGGCTGGGCAGTCGAGGCGAAGGTGGGCGACAGGTTGACGATCGGCGGCCCGCGCGGTTCGCTGGTAGTGCCGGAGGATTACGCCTGGCAGCTGTACGTGTGCGACGAGTCCGGCATGCCGGCGCTGCGTCGACGTTTAGAGAGCATTGCTAAACTGCCGGTTTGTCCGGAGATTCACGCGGTGGTGACCGTAGGTGACGAATCTTATAAGGACTATCTGGCGCACCTGAGTGATTTCAACATCTCCTGGGTGGTGGGCCACAGCGAGCAGGCGGTGGCTGACCGTCTGGCGGCGCTGGCCGTGCCGGCGGAGGGTTACTTTATCTGGCTGACCGGAGAAGGGAAGGTGGTAAAAAGCCTGAGCCGCCAGTTTGAAACCAACGCGATTGACCAGCATCTGGTGCGTGCCAGCGCATACTGGCACGCTAAATAATCAGGCGGCCGAATCCATTTGCGCTTCGTTAACCTGGTGTTCGAGCGAGGCGCATACCTCTTTTAGCGCTTTTTCCTGCTGAGCGAAGTACGCTTCCATATTGTTCAGCGACGAGACCAGCAGCCAGGACTCCTCTTTCTCCAGTTCCGCCAGCTCGTTCACTAAGATGTCGATCTGCTCGCGGACCTGCGCCATTTTCTTGCGGATACGTTCCAGATCGTTCAGCCTGTCGCTTGCCATCAATGGCTCGAAGCCCTGCTGCAGGCGGGCCACAAGTGAGCGGATGGTTTTAACGTCGCCACGCTGCTTCGCCTGGTTGAGCTGCACCATCATCGCGTTGGCTTCTTCTTTCAGGTCGTCCGCCACCAGATCCGGGTGGCAGAGCTTGCTCGCCTGACGCCAGAGACGCTTGAGCTCGTTCCGATCCTCTTCCGAAAGATCCTTGCCCTTGCGCAGCCGCACTTCGGCATCGTGATGCTGCTCGCGATACTTCTCGTACTCTTCGTTAGCTTCGTCTCGTGCCTGACGCGCAGGCTCCTCTTCGCGCGTTAAGCCGCTCTCCAGCTCCAGCGCTTCAGCCAGCAGGTTGGCAATCAAATTGCTTTGCTGCTCCAGATGCTTGCGCGCCTCGGCGGCCTGAACGGAGTCGGCCGGGAGATCGCGCCAGCGCTGGGTGAGCGTTGCCAGCACCTCTACCGCCTGTGCCATATAGCGCTGGCAGCGACGGTAATCTTCTTCGCGACGACGCGCTTCCGCTTGTTGACGACGCAGGTTTAGCTCTGCCAGCGTTTTACGCAGGGCGAGGATCTGCTGCATCAGCGGGCCCAGACGGGAGAAATAGAGATCGTTGAACTCATCGAGCTGCTGCACGCGCGCGTTGCGGCGGTCAATCAGATCGCGCAGACGCTCTTCCAGCGCTTTCAGCTCCAGCTTGCTGGCAGCCACCTGCGGATCGCGCCACGGGGTCACGGCGCGCTGGCCCTGCAGCCAGGCGGTAATTGCCGCCATCGCAGAGGTGTAGTTCTTCTCCTCAAGCGCCACGACGATTGCCTGTAGCTCATCGTCAAACGCTTCATTTTTCAGGCGTGTCAGCTGGCTCTGGATGATGTCGTCATCTTCCAGTTCAATGGCATTTTTAATGATTTCTAGCCGTTTGATCGGTGTGCTCATGATGCCTTTCGCTTTGGCGCTTAAGTATTTGAGTTAAGGGTAGTTGTTGTAAAAGCTACAGGAAATAATACACACGGATGATGATCGGCGCGATGGGGGATTTCTTTAGATTTGCAGTTTGTGAGGTACGAGATATGAGCAGGAGAGCGAATACGCAAAATGGCTTCGTTTTCACTGTTTCCCGCTCTGTCCCTTAAATAACCTCGCTGTAGATCCCCACCACGCGACCCACCGTTTTTATCTCGTTGATACCGCACTCAAACGGAACTTTACCTCCCGCTACGTGAAGTTTTTTGCCCGGTAACAGCGTTAAGTCGCGGATGCTGGCGGTGCCTTCAATCTCGACCAGCCAAAGGCCGTCGGTTAACGACGCCTCTTTTTCGATAAAGTGAAGCTTTCCCTCCGCCCGAACAGCGATGCCGCGAGCCAGCGGTTTGCTAAAGAAACTGGCATCGATGCTCAAAATGGTATTTTCTTCCAGCTTACCATCACTGAGTGTGAATGCCGAAACTGAAACCGGATCGCCCGATGCGGGGTTACCTTCAAACTGCGCACCTTGCCCGGTCATCAGCCAGCGCAAGCTGGCACCGGTGTCCAGCGCGCACTGAACCGCGAAGTCGTAAGAGATGGTACCGCGCGCGTAGCGGTTCTGAAGCGAGCTGGCGGCGATATTAAAGTGCCGGGCCAGCTGGATTTTCTGCGTGAAACCATATACCTGACAGATTCTATCGAGTAACTCTTCATTATTCACTTGAGAATCCAGCATCAAAATATATTCCTTTGGGTGTTTACTAATACTCAATTGGGTATTAATATCATTGCAAATTCGAGCAATCAGCGGCAGAAGTTGGCAAACAGAGGCTAATGATTGCAGACATTATCAAAATGGGAATTTTGCAGCATGGTTTGTGAAATCGCAATCATCAAACGGCGGAAAATGCCGTGCTATGAGCGTTTTCAGCACATTAGCGTGCGTGAATTTATGCGAGGGGAGATATGGCGATAGAAGCTGCCCATGCAAGGGTTCCACTTAGCGTGGGAGCACGTCTTAACGGGCTTAACCACGTCGCTGAACTGCGCGCCCGATACGGGAGCGATAGCGGAAAAGAGCTGGCACGGTTTATGGCCGAGCTGCGCGATAAGCGCGATCCCTGTTTTGAGGAGAACAGCAGGGCGCTGGCCGCCATCTTTTACCTGGCGAGATTACCTGTCGCCCGTCATGAGTGCGATATCAGCGAGCTGACGACCGAAGAGAAACGGGCGCTAATTAACGCCATGAATCATTTTCGTGCCGTTGTGAGTTTATTTCCTGAACGGCTGACCATGCCGATATAACCCAACCAAAAACCTAATGGCGTAAACCCGCCGGGCAGCCTATTGCCTGAAATTAAGGAGAACGCGTGATGCGAAACAGTGAAAACCGCCCCTATCCGATCGGAAGTGAAGAACTGAAACGCCTGCTGATGGAGGCTAAAACAGAGGAACGATGCGCGCGAGCCCTCGCGGTCTCCCTGCGCCTGGAGGCGCTGGCGAGCCATATCTACAAAACCGGCATGAGCGGAGAGGACGTTGCCGAACTGCTGTGCCACGAGGCAGCCCGCTACGAGCGTGAATCACAGGAGCTGCACTGATGGCCGATTTTATCGATCTTGCGCAGGCGCGCGAGCAGGAAGACAGAGAGCGCCACATTAACAGCGCCCGCAGGCGACCCGCATCGCCTTCGCGTTTTCTGTGCGAGGACTGCGATGCGCCGATACCTGAGGCGCGTCGAAAGGCGGTACCTGGAGTGGCCTTGTGCATCACATGCCAGGAGATCGCGGAGATGAAAAATAAACACGTCCGGGGAGGATGAGTTGGCGACGTCATTTGCTTATCCGTGGAACGCTCCACGGTCGGCCATTGCCAGCCCTTACCTCACGCACACCCAACAGCAGCGTCGCGATCGCCTCTTCGCGGCGCTGCAGCAGGCAAGAATTGCCCTCTCACAGCAGCCTGACTGCGTGCGCTTCGAGGTCTGGCGCACGATTGACGCCCTCGAGCAGCATCAGGGCAGCCTGAAGGCTAATGCTTTCTCGATCCGCTTCTGCAAAAGGATGTTGCCTCGCCTGCGTCTGGTCTCTGAACGCTATGCCTGCAAGGGCCTGCACAATACGGTCTCCAGGGCCGTGTTTAATGACCATTTCGACACCCAGATTCTGCAATACCTCGCTTCGAGGATGGTTGAGCTGGTTACGCGCTATAACCGTCTTCCGGATATGTCCCGCGCGGACATCGACCTGCTGGCCGCAGATATCGCCAGCTTTATTCGCGGCGAGCTGGCGAATATTAACGATGCTGAGATGGGCGAATACCGGACGCTTTACGTCTGGTACCAGCGCGCCGGACTGATCGCCCGGCAGTTCAACGTTTCGCCTCCCCACTGGGAACGGGTGTCAAAGACGTTTTTCAACAAAGATGACGTTGCCTCGGCGGTGATCCGCATGTTTTCCGAGGTGTGGTGGCGCGGGCGCCTGCGCCGTATCGCGGCGGCCTGGCGCGAGCATTTGCAGATTGCCCTCGGCAACGTCAGCAAAAAGAGAACGGCGTATGCGAGCAGGCGCTGCGTGACCGAGTGGCGCGAGCAGAAGCGCCGCACCCGCGAATTTCTCAAGGGCATGGAGCTTGAAGATGAAGAGGGCAACCGCATCAGCCTGATTGAAAAATACGATACCTCGGTGTCTAACCCGGCGATACGCCGCTGTGAACTAATGACCCGCATCCGCGGTTTTGAAAATATCTGTGAGGCGCTGGGCTACGTGGGCGAGTTCTATACCTTAACCGCGCCCGCGCAGTATCACGCGACCGTGAAATCGGGCTACTCCAACGCTAAGTGGAACGGGGCCAGCCCGGCGGATACGCAAGGCTACTTTACCCGTCTCTGGGCACGTATCCGGGCAAAACTCCACCGGGACGGGCGACGTATTTTTGGTATCCGCGTTGCGGAACCCCATCACGACGGTACGCCCCACTGGCACATGCTGATGTTTATGCTGCCGGGAGATGTTGACTGCGTTCGCCAGATTATCGGGGATTACGCGCGGCAGGAGGATGCTGTTGAACTGCAGAGCGAAAGTGCCATAAGAGCGCGCTTTCACGCGGAAGCGATCGATCCTAAGAAAGGCAGTGCTACCGGTTACATAGCCAAATACATCTCAAAGAATATCGACGGCTATGCGCTCGATGGCGAGACCGATAACGAAAGCGGCGGGCTTCTGAAGGAGACGGCGTCCGCCGTTTCGGCCTGGGCGGGACGCTGGCACATTCGTCAGTTTCAGTTCATCGGCGGCGCGCCGGTAACGGTCTACCGCGAGCTGCGACGTATGGCGGATACTGAGGCCGCGCGCGGCTTGAGCGTTGAGTTTGCCGCCGTCCATGATGCCGCCGACGCCGGTGACTGGGCGGGTTACGTTACTGCGCAGGGAGGGCCGTTTGTCCGTCGCGATGATTTACAGGTGCGCACGCTGTATGGACCGCGCGCCGGGTTTAACCAGTACGGCGAGGAAACGGTCCGTATTCGTGGCGTGTACGACTCCGCCGTCGGCGCGGGCAGCCCGATTGTCACCCGGCTCACCCAGTGGAAAATTGTGCCGAAGAGGGCCTCGGAAATTAAGAATGCGCCTGAGCCCTCTCGGAGTTCTGTCAATAACTGTACGCAGGACGATCTGTCTCAGCCCCTAAGCCGGCGTGCGAGACGGGCATTAACCGAACGCATCAAATTCATCCGCCCCGGCGCTACGTCGCCCATCGTCTTCGCGAGCGACCCGCAGAACGGGGTACCAGAGAAGGTGATTGACGAGATACGGCTCGCCACCGGGATAGCCATCAGCCGGGGCGAGGCCCTGCATCTTATGGCCGGAGGCGTTAGCCGTTTTAACGACAAATGGTGCAGGGGCGCAGCTGACGGAACGCTATTTCCTGCAGCGTGTTCTTATCAGGAAAAGGCGCGGAAAATCCTTGAACGTATTGGGTATTTAACGGATTTGTTAACCAGGCGAGTACGCTAATCTTTATCGATATCATGTACATACCGTTAAAGGTTCTGATTTTTCGCTTCACTCTTTTTATGAATACATGCTACTGTATGTTTATACAGTATCTCGTGGTGGAGGTTGTGTGGACAGAGAGTTGAACGAGCAGGTCATGATTGAACGAGTCGAGATGATTGCTCGGCTGACGACAGAAGGAACGTGTCAGGAAAGAGATCGTGAGATTGCCCTGAATTTGATTGCTGAGATTGCGCGGGGAAATTTAATCAAGAACAACGCCTTTACCGTTGTTTTCTCGGCATCGCCTGTTCCGGAACGAATCAAAAAAGAGAGTAACGTTCGGGTGAACATTACTCTCGCTAAAGATCGGCTGGCTGGCCAGTCCGTCGCCGAAGCCTTTCAGTGCGAACTGACCCGCAGAATCGGGTCCCTGTTTCCGTCAACGAGGGTGACCGTGAGAGTAGGCTCGGTGACGGGGGTAGAGCTCCAGGGGCTTGAAAAAGAGGCCGATCGCGAGGCGCTGGACACTATTCTCCGGGAAGTCTGGGAAGACGAGAGCTGGCGCTAAACCCGGTTTTATTACCCGGACCGAACACCCTCATTAGATTTTTACGTTCCCATTGAACCGCGCTTCGCTTCCCTCGGATGGTTTGTTGTGTCCGCGAGCGTCCATCCGTCAGCGATAGCGAAAAGCCTGCTGGCCCGGGAAACTCTTCAGTACCTGGAAACCGGATGTTGGGAGCGACTGATGAAGATCTATGCAATGCAGGGGGACACGCTTGATGCCGTTTGCGCCCGCTTTTATGGGCGCACGGCTGGCGTCGTTGAAGCCGTTCTGAAGGCCAACTCTGGCCTCGCGGAGTTAGGGGTTATCTTGCCTCACGGAACGCCGGTAGAGATACCGGAGGTGGATAGCGCCCCCACAAAAGAATCCGTAAACCTATGGGACTGAGCCTGGAGAAAATCACCACGTTTATCGCCTACTGGCTGGCCGTGGCGCTGGCCTGGTTCGGGGCGATGTCTCCTGACAAAGTCGCGCTGTACGTGGGAAGTCTTTGCGCCATTTTTACCGCGCTGACGAATTACTGGTTTAAGCGAAAAACCTGGCGCTATCTCAAATCTCTTGGCCTCGATAAGAAGAGCATTCGTGAACTCAATCATTAAGCGTTGCAGCGTCGCCGGCGTGCTGGCCCTGGCGGTGCTGATGCCTGATTTTCGGTTACTGAAAACGTCTCCGGAGGGGCTGGCGTTGATTGCCGATCTTGAAGGATGCCGCCTCACGCCCTACCGGTGTAGTGCCGGGGTGTGGACGTCAGGCATTGGCCACACGGCAAACGTTGTGCCCACGCGGGACATTACCGAACGCGAGGTCGCGGCAAACCTGGTCGCTGATGTGCTCAACGTGGAGCGGCGGCTGGCGGCGTGCGCGCCGGTGGAGATGCCGCCTCGGGTCTACGACGCGCTGGTGAGCTTCACGTTTAATGTCGGCGCAGGCGCTGCCTGCCGTTCGACGCTGGTGTCCTTTATCAAGCGTAAACAGTGGTCACAGGCGTGCGAGCAGCTTACCCGCTGGGTGTACGTCAACGGCGTTAAAAATACCGGGCTCGAAAATCGCCGTGTCCGCGAGAAGGCATGGTGCACGAAGGGGTTGCCATGAGAGCCCTCATGCTGGCGCTGGCCGGACTGCTGGCCATCACGCTGTGGCTCCGTCATGACAACCTGACCCTGTCCCGTTCCTTAGCTACGGCTAACCGGGTCGCCAGCGAGCAAAAAAATGCCCTCGCCACGCTTAACCATCAGCTGTCCCTGTCGCAACGGATTGCCCGATCAAACGAAAACGCCCAGGTCAGGCTCCGTGAGGCGCTTGTCACTGCGGGTGAGGAGAGCGCGAAACGGGAAGCGACTATCGGGAGATTACTTAATGAAAATGAAGCGTTACGCCGCTGGTATAACGCTCGGCTGCCTGATGCTATCCGCAGGTTGCACACCCGCACGGCCTGCGCCTCCGCAGCCCATTGTTTACCACGCCTGCCCGAAGGTGAGCCTCTGCCCGATGCCGGGCAGCGAACCCGCCACTAACGGCGATCTCAGCGCGGATATTCGCAGGCTTGAGTATGCCCTTATCGCCTGCGCGCTGCAGGTTGAAACCATTAAAAACTGTCAGGATAAATTCGATGCACAAACTCAAGAGCCTGCGCCAGGCATTAATTGACGCCATCCCCCAACTGAACGCCAGCCCGGAGCGCCTGCAGATGTCGGTCGGAAACGGCCATATTGACGCCCGCCTGGCCTCCTCGCTCTCCTTTGAAAAGCACTATGAGCTGATTGCAAAGGTCAGCGGTTTCACCGGCGACAGCGAGGGATTTTTCGTTCCCGTGCTGGCCTGGCTTCGGGAGAACCAGCCGGACATTTTTACCCTTGATGAAGGCCGTAAAAACGGATGTTCCTTCACGATCGTCTTAAACGATGACGATACGATGGATATCAGCGTCAGTTTGCAATTAACCGAGCGCATGCTTGTTGCACAGGAGCAGGGCGCTCTGCACGCGACGTATTCCCCCGAACCGCCGCTGCCGGAGCCCGTCACGCGTCCGACGTCGTTGTACATCAACGGTGAGCTGGTCAGCCAGTGGGAGGCGTAAGTTCCCCCACGCCGAGAGCCCGCTGTCTGTACAGCGTGTTGTTTCATCCCGCATAAAACCCCGTCTCGTTGCTGCCGTTCTCTCTGAACGGCATTCTCTTCTCATGAATACATTAACTTCCATTAACGGTATCGCTCGCGCGATCCGCAATCTGATTCGTATCGGTGTTGTGACCGATGTTGACCTCAACAGGGGGCTATGTCGTGTCCAGACCGGCGGGATGAAAACTACCTGGCTGAACTGGCTAACCTGTCGTGCGGGACGTTCGCGCGTCTGGTGGGCGCCTTCCGAGGGCGAGCAGGTGCTGCTGCTGGCCATCGGCGGCGAGCTTGATACCGCCTTTGTGCTGCCCGGCATTTTCTCGGACGACCATCCGGCCCCGTCCGGGTCGTCTGACGCGCTCCATGTATCGTTCCCTGACGGCGCGGTGATTGAGTACGAACCCGGACGCGGGGCGCTGACGGTTACTGGCATTAAAACGGCCGACATTACCGCCTCGGAATCGCTGACCGCCACCGTGCCGGAGGTGCGGGTGACGTCAACTTCCCGCATCACGCTGGATACGCCTGAAGTGGTGTGTACCAACAAGTTAATTACCGCCTCTCTTGAAGTGCAGCAGGGCGGTGTGATGGCCGGAAATATTGAGCATTCCGGCGGTAAATTCACCTCCAACGGGGTGCAGGTGGACAACCACGCGCACGGCAGCGTGCAAAGCGGCGGAAGCTGGACTAAGGGGACACAATGACGGTGCGATACAGGGGAATGAACAGGCAGACCGGGCTGAGCATTTCAGAAGCTGAACACATCCGGCAAAGCGTGCGCGACATTCTGGTCACGCCGATTGGCTCGCGGGTCATGCGCAGGGATTACGGCTCGCTGCTGGCGGCGATGATCGACAGGCCGCAGAGCCCTGCGCTGCGTCTGCAAATCATGTCCGCATGCTATTCCGCCATCCAGAAATGGGAGCCGCGGATAAGCCTGACGGCAATCACTTTCGAGCGTTCGGAGAACGACGGGACGTTGTATGTCGATATCACCGGCACGCGCCCGACCTCCGGACAATCCTTTTCTATCACCATTTCACTGAGTTAAACGCTATGGCTATTGTTGATCTGAGCCAGCTCGCCGCGCCTGATGTCGTGGAAGAGGTGGATTATGAAACGCTGTTGGCAGAACGAAAGGCCACCTTTGTCTCGCTCTATCCCGAAGAGGAACGAGAGGCGATTGCGCGGACGCTGACGCTGGAGTCAGAGCCGATTGTGAAGCTCCTGCAGGAGAATGCCTACCGGGAAGTCATGTGGCGTCAGCGGGTTAACGAGGCCGCGCGTGCGGTCATGTTGGCCTATGCAGCGGGCAGCGATCTGGACCAGATTGGGGCAAACGCTAATCTTGCGCGTCTGGTGATCGCCCCTGCCGACGACACCACGTTCCCACCCACGCCGGCTGTGATGGAGTCCGATACCGATTTTCGTCTGCGCATCCAGCAGGCGCCGGAAGGGCTGAGCGTGGCCGGTTCGACGGGCGCGTACCAGTTCCATGGCCGCAGTGCCGATGGCCGGGTAGCGGACATCTCCGTCATCAGCCCGCAGCCGGCGAACGTCACGATTTCCGTACTCTCCCGGGAGAATAACGGCATAGCGTCTGAAGAGCTGATCGCTATTGTTCGTAACGCCCTAAACGATGAAGACATCAGGCCGGTTGCCGACCGCGTTACCGTCCAGTCGGCCAAAATAGTTGATTACAGCATCGAAGCATCGCTTTTCCTTTTTCCCGGCCCCGAAAGCGAGCCGGTACTCAACGCGGCAAGAACCCGGTTACAGGCCTATATCACGGCTCAGCATCGTCTTGGACGCGATATTCGCAAGTCCGCCATTTATGCCGCTCTTCACGTAGAAGGGGTGCAGCGGGTGGAACTGACCGCACCCGCGGCTGACATCGTGCTTGATGAAACCCAGGCCTCATGGTGCAGCCACTACAGCGTAACCGTGGGAGGGAACGATGAGTAACACCCGCCTTTTACCGGTTGGCTCATCGCCCCTTGAGGTCGCGGCAGCGCGCGCCTGTGCGGACATCGAAAATACGCCCGTTCCGTTGCGCCACCTCTGGAATGTGGATACCTGCCCGGCGAATTTGCTGCCGTGGCTGGCATGGGCATTTTCGGTTGACCGCTGGGACGAGAGCTGGCCGGAAGCCACCAAGCGGGACGTGATCCGCGCGGCGTGGTTTATCCATGCCCACAAAGGGACGATTGGCGCCGTGCGTCGCGTGGTGGAGCCGCTTGGCTATCTGATTAACGTCACCGAGTGGTGGGAAACCAACGATCCGCCCGGCACTTTCCGCCTTGATATTGGCGTGCTGGACACCGGTATTAACGAGGAAATGTATTACGAAATGGAGAGGCTGGTTGCTGATGCAAAGCCTGCCAGCCGCCACCTTATTGGCCTGAATATCATCCAGGACATTCCGGGTTATCTCTATACCGGCGCCTTGGGCTATGACGGCGACATCATCACGGTTTATCCCGGATAAGTGAGAGCACAATGACAGTGAAATATAAAACGGTTATCACCAAAGCCGGTGCCGAAAAACTGGCTGCAGCGACCGTCCCGAACGGCAAGAAAGTGAATTTTACGGCGATGGCGGTGGGTGACGGTGGTGGCACGTTGCCGGTGCCTGATGCCGGGCAGACGAAGCTGGTTAATGAAGTCTGGCGCCATGCGCTGAATAAAATCAGCCAGGATAACAAGCATCAAAATTATGTGATCGCGGAGCTGCTCATTCCGCCTGAAACCGGTGGTTTCTGGATGCGAGAAATGGGCCTCTATGATGACACCGGGACACTGATTGCCGTTGGGAACATGGCTGAAAGCTATAAGCCGTTGTTGGCGGAAGGATCCGGACGTGCGCAGACCGTGCGTATGGTCATCATGGTAAGCGACATTGAGTCAGTCGAACTCTCGATAGATACGTCTACGGTAATGGCGACCCAGGAGTACGTTGATGAGAAGCTTGAAGAACATGAGCAGTCTCGTCGCCATCCTGATGCAACGCTAACGGCTAAAGGGTTTACTCAGCTTAGTAGTGCGACTGATAGCTCCTCAGAAGTGCTGGCGGCGACGCCGAAAGCGGTTAAGGCTGCTAACGATAATGCTAATGGCCGTGTGCCATCAGGAAGAAAGGTTAACGGACATATTCTGACGGAAGATATCAGTATCACCGCCCAGGATATTTTTAATACTCAGGCTGTGGAAATAGGTAATGCTGCTGATCTGAATGCCTACACCACACCGGGACTGTATTATCAGCCCTCAAACGCGCAGGCGCAAACCGGGAAAAACTATCCTGAGGCTGTTGCCGGGGCGCTTGAGATTTTTAAACACGCAGGTATTACGCAGGTTTACCGGATATACGTTGGATCTCGTTCATATATCCGTACGCTGTACAGCGGTATGTGGTCACCATGGACAAAACAGTATGATACCGTAAATAAACCCACCCCTGACGAGGTTGGCGCGGTATCAGCGAATGGCGGAGGTTATAACGGCACATTCAGGTTTAGAAGTGTGGGCACGCTGCCATCTGAAAGAAACACAGCGACACTTGTAAGTGCTCAGCCTGGTGTGGGTGGGATTGTCTCTGGCGCGGTGTTTGAATGGTATGACAATTCAATGGCTATCGGTCTGACGAGAGGGGGAGGAACCGACGTTACCGGCTTCGCTATTTTGATGAATAATCATCTTCTGGCAACAGTTGCTCCTGATGGAGCGATTGCGAATAGTGGAAATATCTATTCAGGGCAAGGTGTATTTGAATCTGGTGGCAGAGTACGAGTTTACTCATCAAACAATCCACCCCCTCAGCAGGATTTAAGCCCTTATGCACGACAGGACTGGACACTGCAATACTTTGTCCGGGATGTTGCCATGGGGGCGGAGGGAGCATTTACGATTGTAAAAAATGCCTGGCAGCGTGTGCCTCCTGGATGTGCTATGACAGGCTACAACTTTGAAGGTGATAACCCCGGTGGCGATACCATTTTCTATCGCCCAATTCAGAAGTACATGTCTAATATCGGATGGATTACCGTAGGTCATACAGCATGATTACCCTTAAAAATTTCATTCAATATGAACCAAAATACAAAGAGTTTTTGTTTAATGCTATATTTCTTCAGTCAGATGAGGGGCTTGACTGGTATTACCATATGTCACGATTTCAGCCTGAAACACTGAAAATTTGCTACGACAAAAATAATATTATTCGCTCTTTTAGTAATGATGCTGATCGCCTTTTTCCTCTGGGGATGTCAGTTTCAGAAGTCGATCCAACAGAAGTGCCCGAAGGGCTGAATATACACGGTGAGTGGGTATGGAATGACACTAAAATTATTCCACGCCAGTTGACCCGGGAGGAATTAATTCAACAGGCGGAAACCAGAAGAGGTGAATTGCTTGCCGAAGCTTCGGATGTTATTGCCCCCCTCCAGGATGCTTTCGAGCTCGGCATTGCAACAAACGAGGAAGCTGCCACGTTGTTACTCTGGAAGCGCTACCGGGTGACGCTAAACCGGCTGGATCTCAGTACTGCCCCTGATATCGACTGGCCCGAACTCCCTGCCTGACCCCAAGCCCTCCTTCCGGAGGGCTTTTCGTTTGTTGTGTAATCCTTTCCCCAACCCCAATACGTCGCATCAATCGCGCGCTCCACAGACAATAGCCTCACCACTAAACGAAGGAGTTAACCGGATGGGCGACTATCACCACGGCGTGGAAGTTATCGAAATCAACGATGGCACCCGCACCATTTCCACCGTCTCGACGGCAATCATCGGCATGGTCTGTACGGCCAGCGATGCTGACGACAAGACATTTCCTTTAAACGAGCCCGTGCTCATTACTAACGTACAAACTGCGATTGCGAAAGCCGGCAAGGCGGGGACGCTGTCCGCTTCTCTGCAGGCGATCGCCGACCAGTGTAAACCGGTTGTTGTGGTTGTTCGCGTGGCTGAAGGCACTGCAGAGACCCCGGAAGAGGCCCGCAAACAGACCGTTTCCAACATCATCGGTACCACTGATGAAAACGGTAAATACACCGGTCTGAAGGCGCTTCTCACGGCGAAAACGGTGACCGGCGTTAAGCCACGCATTCTCGGCGTACCGGGGCTGGACTCTCAGGAAGTCGCGACCGCTCTGGCCGCCACGTGCCAGAGCCTGCGCGCGTTTGGCTATGTCAGCGCATGGGGGTGCAAAACCATTTCTGAGGCGATCAACTACCGCAAAAACTTTAGCCAGCGCGAGCTGATGGTTATCCACCCTGATTTTCTGGCGTGGGATACCACTACGAATGCGACGACAATGGCCTGGGCGACCGCCCGTGCGCTTGGCCTGCGTGCCAAAATCGATCAGACAATGGGCTGGCATAAAACCCTGTCAAACGTTGGCGTTAACGGCGTCACTGGCGTAAGCGCTTCGGTCTCCTGGGATCTGCAGGAACAGGCCACCGACGCGAACCTGCTTAACCAGGCTGGCGTCACCACGCTGATTCGCAACGACGGCTTCAAATTCTGGGGTAACCGCACCTGCTCAGACGATCCGTTATTCGTCTTTGAAAACTACACCCGTACCGCGCAGGTGCTGGCCGATACCATGGCGGAAGCGCACGCGTGGGCGATGGATAAACCCATCACGCCAACGCTTATCCGCGACATCGTCTCCGGTATTAATGCCAAGTTCCGCGAGCTGAAAACCAACGGCTATATCGTCGACGGCTCCTGCTGGTATGACCCTGAGTCGAACGACGCATCAACCCTGAAAGCGGGGAAACTGTATATCGATTATGACTACACCCCTGTCCCGCCGCTGGAAAATCTGACCCTGCGCCAGCGCATCACCGATACCTATCTGGCAGACCTGTCAGATTCGGTTAATAGCTAAGGAGCTGAAGCATGGCGTTACCACGCAAACTGAAATATCTGAATATGTTCAACGATGGCCTGAGCTACATGGGCGTTGTTGAGTCCGTCACCTTGCCGAAGCTTACCCGCAAGCTGGAGAAGTATCGCGGCGGCGGTATGCCCGGCTCGGTCTCTGTCGATCTCGGCCTGGACGATGATGCCCTGGCGCTGGAGTGGACCGTTGGCGGGCTGCCGGACGCCGCTCTGTGGGCGCAGTATGCCTCTCCGGGCGCGGACAGCGTGCCGCTGCGCTTTACCGGCTCTTATCAGCGCGATGACACCGGCGAAATTTCCGCCGTCGAAATCGTCATGCGCGGTCGTCATAAAGAGTTTGATGGTGGTGAAAACAAGCAGGGCGAGAGCGGCACCACCAAAATGTCCACCGAGTGCGCCTACTACCAGCTGACCATTGATGGCAAAGAGATCATCGAAATCGACATCATCAACATGGTGCTGAAAGTCGATGGTGTCGATCGCCTGGCAGAACACCGTAAGGCCATCGGCCTGTAGCCCTTTAACCGGCCGGGATCGCCGGCCGGTAAGTTAACTTTGTGAAGAGTAACGAAATGGAAAATACCAACGAGATCGCCATGAATGAAAATCCACATATCGTCACGCTTGATAGCCCCGTTCAGCGAGGTGAGCAAAAAATTGAAAAGGTGACCGTTTCAAAACCGAATGCAGGGACCCTGCGAGGGGTATCGCTGGCGTCGCTGGCGCAATCTGACGTAGATGCGCTGATCAAGGTGCTGCCGCGAATGACCTCGCCAGCCCTGACCGAGCATGAGGTTGCGCGCCTGGATGCCTGCGATCTGCTCTCTTTTGCTGGCAAGGTGATCGGTTTTTTGTCACCGGCTTCGGCTCGCTGAAATTTCCTGAAAATCTGTCGGTCGACGATCTGATGGCGGATATCGCGGTGATATTTCACTGGCCGCCGTCAGAGCTGTACACCCTGAGCGTGACCGAACTCCTCTTATGGCGCGAAAAAGCGCTGCAGCGAAGCGGAAACCACCATGAGTAATAATGTCAGACTTCAGGAATTGCTTAAGGCTGTCGACCGGGCAACCCGACCGCTTAACGCTCTCCATAACGCCAGCCTCACTCTCGCGAACGATATCCGCGATGCGCAGGTGGCGCTCGGGGCACTCGATGAGCAGGCGGGGCGTATCAACGGCTTCAGGAAAGCAAACGGCCAGCTCGCCATGGCGGAGCAGTCCCTTGCTCAGGCGAAACAGCAGGCAGCGGCGCTGGCGGTGCAGTTTAAAAAAACGCAAAACCCAACCCAGGTACAGGCTGATGCGCTGTCCGCGGCCCGAAAATCGGCAGCCGATCTTAAGCTTGAGTACAACAGCTTACGCTACTCGGTACAGCGTCAACGTGCTGAGCTCGCACAGGCGGGGATAAACACGCGTACGCTCTCGTCGGACGAGCGTCGTCTACGAACCAACATCAGCGAAAAAACGCAGCAGCTTAACCGGCAGCGGGATGCGCTGGCCCGCGTCAACCAGCAGCAGGAGCGGCTGAGTACCGTTCAGAACCGCTACGAGTCAGGCAAGCGCGCTATCTCGCGAGTGCAGCAACTGGCTAATGCGGGCGTGAGTATGGCAAAAGCGGGCTTTGACCAGACGTCCCGCTTTATGGCGCCAGGCATCAGTTTTGAAAAACAGATGTCTGCCATTCAGGCAAACCTTGGCCTGGAGAAGGGAGACCTCCGGCTTGAGGCCATTCGCCGGCAGGCACGGGAAGTTAGTGTTAGCACCGGAACGCCTGCGGATGCGGTCGTCCGGACACAGAGCGAACTGGCCCGTTCAGGCTATGACGCCGATGGAGTGCTTGCGGCCACTGTGCCAACGATCTACCTCAGTCAGGCGGGGAATATCGACGCTGCAAAAGCGGCCGATATTCTCAGCAGCACGCAGGCCGCGTATAACCTGGCAGATGCAGATGCCGGACGCATCGCAGACGTGCTTACGCGCGGTTTTACCTCTTCGAATACCAGCCTCGCTGATATGGCGGCGGCCCTGAACGCCGCTGCGCCAGCCGCGGACGCCGCTGGTATGGGGCTTGAAGAGACAACGGCGCGGCTTGGCGTTCTGGCGAAAAAGGGGATGTACGGTGCCGCCGCCGGGGACGCGCTCAGCGCGATGTTGCGCCATGTTCAGACGCCGGATGCCATAAAAGCCGCAGGGGCGCTGGTTTCCGCCGCGGGTGATGGATCGCTTGATGAAAAACGTAAGCAGCTGCTGGGAGCAAAGGGCAGTACCGCACTCACGGCGTCCGTTCAGACCGATAATATTGACGGCGATATCAACCGATTCCAGGCTGCGTGGAGCGGGTTAAAGATTGATGTATTTGATAAAGCGGATGGCGCTCTGCGCAACCTGATAACAACCGCAACCGGCTGGCTCAGCACGGCCTCCCGTTGGGTGAATGCCAACCCTGAGCTGACGCAGACCCTCGCCAGCATTGTTGTCGGCGCGCAGGCATTTGCTGGCGTACTGGGCGGCGTAGGAACGGTTATCGCCCCGGTTCTGACGGGCGTCAATATGATCATCACCGCGGCCGGGATGTTGGGAACGGTGTTCAGCGTAGTGGGGGGCACCATCATGACGGTGCTGGGTGCCCTTAGCTGGCCGGTGATTGCCCTTGGCGCGGCGATTGCCGCCGGAGCCTTGCTGATTTTTAAATACTGGGAACCCATCAGCGCCTTCTTTGGCGGGGTGATGGAAGGGCTTTCGACGGCCTTCGCACCGCTGGGGGCGCTGTTCTCACCGGTGATAACGGTATTTGATGCTATCTCGGAGAAGCTGGGCGGTATCTGGCAGTGGTTCACCGATTTGGTTGCGCCGATCAAGGCGACGCAGGAAACGCTGGATGGCTGTAAAAATGCTGGCGTGATTTTTGGGCAGGCGCTGGGCGATGCGTTAACGGCACCGCTTGATCTCTTTAACAGCCTGAGCGGCAAGGCCAGCTGGCTGCTGGAGAAACTCGGTCTTATCAAAAACGAGTCGGGGAATCTCGACTCCGCTGCGGCAAAAGCAGAAGCGGCATCCTCTCCTGTGGGCAGCTCTTATATTCCGGGTACGGGGACCTATGGCGGTTACCAGGGGTATCAACCAACCATCGCCACAGGGGGACGCTCTTACGTCGATCAGAGTAAAAGCGAGTACAACATTACCCTGCAGGGAGGCACGGCCTCCGGGATGGATCTGACGCGTCAAATCCGGGAGGCAATAGATAACATTGAACAGGATAAAGCGAGACGGCAGCAATCCAGCTTTATGTTTGGTTGAGGAGAGAGAAAATGTTAATGGTGCTGGGTCTGTTTGTCTTTGAACGACGAACCTTACCGTATCAGACAATGCAGTTTACAAAGGACTACCGCTGGGCGTCCAACGATCGCATCGGGAAACCCAAAGCCTGGCAATATCTTGGCGAAGGTGAGACCTCCTTTAGCCTCACCGGAGTACTTTACCCGGAGCTCACGGGAGGGCGGCTTTCTCTCAAGGCGGTTGAGCTGATGGCGAATGAAGGGCGGGCATGGCCGTTGATAGATGGTACCGGCATCATTCACGGCATGTTTATCATTGAGAAAGTCACGCACACGCATTCGGATTTTTACAGTGATGGTACCGCGCGAAAAATTGAATTTTCCCTGTCGCTAAAACGCGTGGACGAATCGCTGATGAAGATGTTTGGCGATCTGAGAACGCAGGCTGAAGAGCTGGTGACTAGCGCACGTAATAGCATTGGAGGGCTGGTGGGATGATCGCCGAGATGAATATCCGGGCGGGCGGCAAAATCGCCCCTGACTTTATGCTTAAGCTTAACGACCGTGATATCACGCAAAATTTCAGCCACCGCCTTATCAGTTTATCCATGACCGACAAACGTGGGCTGGAAGCCGATCAGCTGGATATTCAACTGGATGATTCCGATGGGCTGTTAGACCTGCCAGCCCGGGGAGCAACGCTCTCCTTATGGCTGGGGTGGGAGGGAGCTCCGCTCCAGCCGAAAGGGAACTTCACGATCGACACAATTGAATTTCGGGGGGCGCCGGATACCCTGACCATTCGGGGATGCAGCGCGGATTTTCGTGGGAAGCTAAACGTGCGGCGCGAACAGTCGTGGCATGACACGACGATCGGCGCGATAGTCACTACTATCGCTCAGCGGAACCAGTTGACCACAAGCGTTGCGGCTGGGCTTTCATCCATTGCCATTTCTCATATTGACCAGTCTCAGGAGACTGACGCGGCGTTTCTCACCCGCCTGGCCGAACGCAATGGTGCATTTGTTTCCATCAAAGCCGGGAAGGTCATTTTCATGAAAGCGGGCCAGGCCGTGACGGCCAGCGGCACAGCGATTCCCTTAATGATGATTGAACGTGGGGATGGCGATCGGCACCTTTTTTCCGTCGCCGACCGTGAAAGTTATTCCGGCGTGACGGCCAAATGGCTGCAAACGCGCGATCCAAAACAGCAAAATCCTCAATTGAGTATTAATCGCCAGATTGGGGGGCAGCCCACAGAGGTGCTACAGCATCCGGATGCCGCCGCGTCGGGAGCTAAAGGCATGGAGCCGAAGCCGCAAGAGAGGCTGGTGGGATCGGCGGAGAACGTGTTTGAGCTTGCTACGGTGTATGCGTCTGAAGAGCAGGCGCTCAGGGCTGCGGAGGCGAAGTGGCGCGCGCTTCAGCGGGGAACCGTGAAATTTTCTATCCAGCTGGCGCTGGGGCGAGCCGATCTGTTTCCCGAAACGCCGGTGCTGGTTAACGGCTTTAAACGAGTCATTGACGAGCAGGCGTGGATCATCAGCGAAGTGGTTCATACGCTGAGCGGGAGTGGATTTACCACGCAGCTGAACCTTGAGCTGAACGTCACCGACGAAAAATTTTCTGTGGATAGAGAGTAATTCATTTGCCATTACGTTGTTTTTGAGTATCATTGATTCACATAAAGTGAATTAAACGGAGGGTATATGTTTCATTGTCCTAAGTGCAAGCATTCAGCGCATGCGCGTACCAGTCGCTATTTAAGTGAAAACACCAAAGAGCGCTATCATCAGTGCACCAATGTGGACTGCAGCTGTACGTTCGTGACGATGGAATCCGTGGAGCGTCTGATTGCAACTCCTGGCGCCTCTGAACGTGTCCGAACGGCTTCGATGAGTCACGGTTAACGGCGGTACCACCGGCTCATAAAAAACCAATAAAGAAGCCACTCAATCGAGTGGCTTAATTCTTTGATTCTACATCTAAAATTTGGTGGCCCCTGCTGGACTTGAACCAGCGACCAAGCGATTATGAGTCGCCTGCTCTAACCACTGAGCTAAGGGGCCGTGGCGGTGAATTATAAAGTAACTCCCCGCAGCAATCCAGCCATTCACACCTGCCTGCTGTTTTTATAAACAACGCATTATCAATCCTTTATACTTCCATAACGACGTATCAGCGGGAGTAAAGATGATCAACGACATTCTGGCCCCTGGCCTGCGGGTGGTGTTTTGCGGAATCAACCCGGGTAAGTCCTCGGCGCACACCGGTTTTCACTTCGCCCATCCGGGCAATCGCTTCTGGAAGGTGATCTATCAGGCCGGGTTTACCGACAGGTTACTCAAGCCTGAAGAGGAGCAGCACCTGCTGGACACGCGCTGCGGGATCACCATGCTGGTAGAGCGGCCGACGGTACAGGCAAGCGAGGTCAACCTGCATGAACTGCGCAGCGGCGGGCGGGAGCTGGTGAAGAAGATTGAAGACTACCAGCCGGCCGCGCTGGCGATCCTCGGTAAGCAGGCCTACGAGCAGGCGTTCAGCCAGCGCGGGGCTAAGTGGGGCAAGCAGAGCATCATGATTGGCGTTACGCAGGTGTGGGTCTTGCCGAACCCGAGCGGGCTCAACAGGGCAACGCTGGACAAGCTGGTAGAGGCGTATCGGGAGCTGGATGAGGCGCTGATGGTGCGGGGGCTTTAGCTCCTTTGCGGCCTGATGCCCTTACCCTGGCCCTCTCCCATGGGGAGAGGGAATAAACAAAAAAAAAGCTCCCGATTGGGAGCTTTTTGCTGTTTATCAGGATTAGTCGTCCAGGAAGCTACGCAGCACTTCAGAGCGGCTTGGATGACGCAGCTTACGCAGCGCCTTCGCTTCGATCTGACGGATACGTTCGCGTGTCACGTCGAACTGTTTACCCACTTCTTCCAGCGTGTGGTCGGTATTCATGTCGATACCGAAACGCATACGCAGCACTTTTGCTTCACGGGCGGTCAGGCCAGCCAGAACGTCGTGAGTGGCGGCACGCAGGCTCTCGGTTGTAGCCGAGTCCAGCGGCAGCTCGAGGGTGGTATCCTCGATGAAATCCCCCAGATGCGAATCTTCATCGTCACCGATTGGTGTTTCCATGGAGATTGGCTCTTTGGCGATCTTCAGCACTTTACGGATCTTGTCTTCCGGCATCAGCATGCGCTCGGCCAGCTCTTCCGGCGTAGGCTCGCGGCCCATCTCCTGCAGCATCTGGCGGGAGATACGGTTGAGCTTGTTGATGGTCTCAATCATATGAACCGGAATACGGATGGTGCGTGCCTGGTCCGCGATAGAGCGGGTGATCGCCTGACGGATCCACCATGTCGCGTAAGTAGAGAACTTGTAACCACGACGGTATTCAAACTTATCTACCGCTTTCATCAGACCGATGTTGCCTTCCTGAATCAGATCCAGGAACTGCAGACCGCGGTTGGTGTATTTCTTGGCGATAGAGATAACCAGACGCAAGTTCGCCTCAACCATCTCTTTCTTCGCACGGCGCGCTTTCGCTTCACCGATGGACATACGACGGTTGATGTCTTTGACCTGCTCGATGGTCAGGCCGGTCTCTTCTTCAATTTGCTGCAGCTTCTGTAGACCGCGATAGACATCGTCCTTCACGTCGTGCAGTTTTTCAGACCACGGCTTGTTCATCGCGATAGCCGCGTTGAACCAGGTTTCGCTGGTTTCGTTGCCGGTGAAGAGGGTGATGAAGTTCTTCTTAGGCATTTTGCACTGCTCAACGCACAGCTTCATGATGATGCGTTCCTGGGTGCGTACGCGATCCATCATCACGCGCATGCTGTTTACCAGGTAGTCGAACTGTTTTGGCACCAGGCGGAACTGTTTGAACACTTCAGACAGCTTCAGGATCTCTTCCTGAGCGGCGGCATGGCTGCGGCCTTTCGCTTTGATGGTGTCACGCGTTACTTCATACTGGGTACGCAGCTCGGCAAACTTCTCGCGCGCCAGTTCCGGGTCGATGCTGTTGTCATCGTCCGCGCTGTCGTCGTCTTCTTCCTCATCTTCATCTTCGTCGTCATCCATCTCTTCCTGAGACAACTCAGAACCGACGTGAGTGGCGGTAGGCGCCATATCTTCTTCAGCGTTCGGGTCGACAAAACCGGTGATCAGGTCAGACAGGCGCGCTTCTTCCGCTTCAACGCGATCGTACTGCTCCAGCAGATAGGTAATCGCTTCCGGGTATTCGGCAACAGAGCACTGAACCTGGTTGATCCCGTCTTCGATGCGTTTTGCGATGTCAATTTCGCCTTCGCGGGTCAACAGTTCAACGGTACCCATTTCGCGCATGTACATGCGGACCGGGTCAGTGGTACGCCCGATTTCAGATTCCACGCTGGACAGGACCTGTGCAGCAGCTTCTTCCGCATCTTCGTCAGTGTTGTTGGAGGTTTCAGCCAGCAACAGATCATCGGCATCCGGTGCTTCTTCCATCACCTGAATGCCCATGTCATTGATCATTTGGATGATGTCTTCGATCTGGTCTGAATCGACGATATCTTCCGGCAGATGGTCATTGACCTCGGCATAGGTCAGATAGCCTTGCTCCTTACCGCGTTGGACAAGAAGTTTCAGCTGTGACTGCGGGTTTTGCTCCATAAGACGGTATCCACACTTAATTCGTTTGATTGGTGTCGGCGATGGTGCTGCCAACCTTTAAAGCGAGGGCGTACTTATATTTTTGCCGCTGCCTCTCAGTGCGGCTGCCGGGGGCTTCCCGATCGATATTCGGCACTTAAGCCGTTAAATTTTTTATTTCTTCGCCAGTTCCTGGTTAATCATCCAGAGCTCCCGGCGTTCTTCGCTGCTTAAGCCATGGGTGCGCTCGCGAGCTATCAACTCTTCCTGGCGCAACTCAAGCATCGAATCAAACATATGGTTGAGCGAGTCGGTGAACGTTTTTTCTGCAATTTCCTTATCTGCTATATCGTCCCACATCGACAGTTTTTCAAGGGTAGCGGCCTCTTTTGTGCCGCGATAATGCTCTAAAAGTTGTCCGGTGGTCAGACCTGGCTGAGACAAACACGTGTTGACCAGTTCTGAAAATAAGCCAAGTCCGGGCAACTTTTCGTGGTTCAAACCCGCCAGCGACGGCACTTGCGGAGCAAGTTCGGGGTTTTGCACCAGTAACCCTATCAGTATACGCATGGTTGTGCGTTTTAGCTGAGGCGCGGGGCGAACCGTGCCGTTTTCAGCCTGTTTAGGCATTAAACGTTCAAGCTGGCTGTCATCCAGAATGCCGAGCTTGTTGCCTAATTCCTGACGCAGGTAGATGCGCAGCGTTTCGCCGGGCACCTGGCTGATTAACGGCAGCGCCAGGGTACTGAGCTGCGCGCGCCCGTCAGGGGTACTCAAATCCACCTGCGGCATCAGGCTGTTAAACAGAAACGTCGAGAGCGGCTGTGCCTGCTCCATCCGCGCTTCGAATGCCGCTTTGCCCTCTTTACGCACCAGCGTATCCGGGTCTTCACCGTCGGGCAGGAACATAAAGCGTAGCTGACGTCCGTCGGTCATATACGGCAGCGCGGTTTCCAGCGCTCGCCAGGCGGCGTCTCGTCCGGCTCGGTCACCGTCGTAACAGCAGATGACGTTGTTGGTCACCCTGAACAGCAGTTGAATATGATCGGCAGTGGTGGACGTACCTAACGACGCAACCGCGTAGTTAATGTCGTACTGCGCCAGCGCAACGACGTCCATATAGCCTTCGACGACCAACAGACGCGGAGGTTCCGCATTGTCCTGCTGCGCCTCATAAAGACCGTACAACTGGCGGCCCTTATGGAAAATATCGGTTTCCGGAGAGTTGAGGTATTTCGGCAGGGCATCACCCAGCACGCGACCACCAAAACCAATTACCCGGCCACGCTTGTCGCGGATCGGGAACATCACCCGTTCACGGAAGCGGTCGTAGCTTCGTCCCTGGTCGTTAGTGACCAGCATGCCTGCGTCGATGAGGGATTTACGATCTTCGCTATTGCCGCCAAAACGCTTTAACACGTTGTCCCAGCCGGGCGGGGCGTAACCAATAGCGAAACGCGCAATCACATCGTCGCTCAGTCCGCGCTTGTTCAGATACTGACGCGCAGGCTCAGCCGCAGAGTGCTTAAGAGACTGTTGGTAAAACGAATTCAGGCCATCCATCAGTTGATACAGCGTTTGCCGCTGATGGCGCTCGATCTGACTTGGCCCACTGCCTGCTTCATACGGCACTTCAAGATTATGCATCGCCGCCAGTTCTTCGACGGTTTCAACGAACTCGAGCTTGTCGTAGTTCATTAAAAAATCGACGGCATTACCGTGTGCGCCGCAGCCGAAGCAATGGTAAAACTGCTTTTCACCGTTTACGGTGAAGGAGGGGGTTTTTTCGTTATGGAACGGACAGCACGCATGGTAGTTCTTGCCCTGCTTTTTCAGCTTTACCCGCGCGTCGATGAGATCGACGATGTCGGTTCTGGCGAGCAGGTCATTGATGAAAACGCGTGGGATTCTTCCGGCCATATGCCCCAAAAATTTAAGCGACTTATAAACGAAAACAAGCCGCGCATTCCTTCCGGAAGCACGGCCTTACGACTACTACTCTGTCTGTCAATTGAGGGCGTTGGCCCTCAACAGATTAGTACAGACGAGTACGGCGTGCGTTTTCGCGAGCCAGTTTCTTCGCGTGACGTTTCACAGCGGAAGCTTTAGCGCGCTTACGTTCGGTCGTTGGTTTTTCATAAAACTCACGACGACGAACTTCAGCCAGAACACCTGCTTTCTCGCATGAACGTTTGAAGCGACGCAGTGCTACGTCGAACGGCTCGTTTTCACGTACTTTAATTACCGGCATGTAACTCTCACCTTTAATAAATTCGGTTTGCCGCTGGCATCAACGCCAGCTTATTTCAAAATGGTGCGGAATTTTACTGCAAATGCTGCTGCTTTGTAAAGCACCGATGCGATTTTGAAAGGGACTTTAATAAGGGTGAGGAGTATACACGAGCCTTCTTCCTGGGGCGAACAAAGTTTTACATCAACCCGCCCAGGCTCTACACTGCGCGGTATTGAAACGAGGTAAAACAAGTCATGCGTGTACTGGGTATTGAAACATCCTGCGATGAAACCGGCATCGCCATTTACGACGACGAAAAAGGGCTTCTGGCCAACCAGCTGTATAGTCAGGTGAAATTGCACGCTGACTACGGCGGCGTCGTACCTGAACTGGCCTCTCGTGACCACGTGCGTAAAACGGTTCCCCTGATTCAGGCGGCGCTGAAAGAGGCCGGATTAAGCTCAACCGATATTGACGCCGTAGCCTATACCGCAGGGCCGGGTCTGGTCGGTGCGCTGCTGGTCGGCGCGACGGTTGGCCGTTCGCTGGCCTTCGCGTGGGACGTTCCCGCCATTCCGGTTCACCACATGGAAGGGCATCTTCTGGCGCCGATGCTGGAAGAGAATCCGCCCGAATTCCCGTTCGTGGCGCTGCTGGTTTCCGGCGGGCATACCCAGCTGATTAGCGTAACGGGCATTGGCAAGTACGAGCTGCTGGGCGAGTCGATCGACGATGCCGCCGGTGAAGCCTTCGACAAAACCGCCAAGCTGCTGGGTCTCGATTACCCGGGCGGCCCGATGCTCTCGAAAATGGCGTCGCAGGGAACGGAAGGGCGCTTCGTCTTCCCGCGTCCGATGACCGACCGTCCGGGGCTGGATTTCAGCTTCTCCGGGCTGAAAACCTTCGCGGCGAATACTATCCGCAATAACGACAACGACGAGCAGACCCGCGCCGATATTGCCCGCGCGTTTGAAGACGCGGTAGTGGATACGCTGATGATCAAGTGCAAGCGCGCGCTGGATCAGACCGGGTTTAAGCGCCTGGTGATGGCGGGCGGCGTCAGCGCCAACCGCACGCTGCGTGCGAAGCTTGCGGAGATGATGCAAAAGCGTCGCGGGGAAGTGTTCTACGCGCGTCCGGAATTCTGTACCGATAACGGGGCGATGATCGCTTACGCCGGTATGGTGCGCCTGAATGCGGGGGCAACGTCCGACCTGAGCGTGTCCGTGCGTCCGCGCTGGCCGCTGGCGGAACTGCCTGAGGCGTAACCCCCTCACCCTAACCCTCTCCCCACAGGGAGAGGGACATTTACGACTACACCCGCAGCATCCCTTTCTCTTCCAGAAACGCAATAATTGTCCCCAGACCGTCACCCGCCTTCAGGTTGGTAAACGTCCACGGGCGCTCGCCGCGCATGCGGTTGGTATCACGCTCCATTACCTCCAGCGACGCCCCCACGTATGGCGCAAGATCGGTTTTGTTGATCACCAGAAAATCGGATTTGGTGATCCCCGGTCCGCCCTTGCGCGGGATTTTTTCCCCTTCGGCCACGTCGATCACGTAAATAGTCAGATCCGCCAGCTCCGGGCTGAAGGTCGCGCTCAGGTTGTCGCCGCCGCTTTCAACGAAGATCAGATCCAGATTACCGAACTTCTCGCTGAGTGCTTCTACCGCCGCGAGGTTCATTGAGGCATCTTCACGGATGGCGGTATGCGGGCAGCCGCCGGTCTCTACTCCCACGATGCGCTCTGGCTCAAGCGCGCCCGCCTCGGTGAGGATGCGCTGATCCTCTTTGGTGTAGATATCGTTAGTGACCACCGCCAGATGGTACGTGTCGCGCATCGCCTTGCAGAGCGCTTCCAGCAGCGCGGTTTTGCCCGATCCTACCGGACCGCCTACGCCCACGCGCAGGGGATGTTTGTAATCAGCCATGTTGACTCCTCAGGAACGGAATAGTCGTGAATATTGTGTTTCATGGCGCGCGGAGGCGATGGCCGACAGTGGCGTAGCTGCCCCCAGCGCGTCGTCGCCACGTAAAAATGCCTGTTCAAACCCGGCGGCAAAATGGTCGCTCAGCTCTATAATCAGCTGCTGCGCCGCCTGCTGTCCGAAGGGGACGAGCTTGACGCCCGCCATCACCGCGCTCTCTATCCAGCTGTAGCCGAGGCTCAGCGCCAGCTCGCGCGCGCCAATGCCCCAGCGCACGCCGAGCCACGCCATGCCGCAGAGCTGGCTCTGTGCAAACAGCGACAGCCACTCTGCCGGGCAGTTCGGCTCCCAGCTTTTAATCAGGCGCGTAAAGGCCGCCCCACGGTTGCGCTCCTCTTCGCGCAGCTCGCGCGTTTCCCGGCAGGCGAGCAGATATGCCGTCCAGCGTTTTGCTGCCGCGACGTCCTGCTGTTTGCAGGCCCGGAACAGCCGGATAAACATCGGCAGATCGACGCAGAAAAAACTCTGCTCCATCTGCTGGATCTGCCAGCGTTTAAAGGCGTCGGCGTTCGCGACCCAGCCCGCCTCTACGGCCCACTCCAGCCCCTGCGACCAGGTAAACGACCCGACCGGCAGGCTGCTGCTGGAGAGCTGCATCAGGCGCAGCCGCTGGCGTGCATGCTCCATCAGCTCATCAGCGCCAGCAGGGCGGAGACGATCAGCCCGCCGCCGAAGGTTTTACGCAGCCCGTCGTGACGGCGCAGCAACAAGCCTGCGGCGAAACTGGCGCACAGCACCGTCGCGCTGGCCAGCATAAAACCGCTGGTGAACAGCCAGAAGCTGTGGCCAGACATCTCCACGCCGTGCGCCCAGCCGTGGAACATAGCCAGGGCAGGTACCGCCAGCAGCAGGCGGTTTTCAGTTTTAAACATCATCACCCCGCAGACCGCCAGCGAGGCGATAATCAGCATCTCCATGCCGCTAAAGCCGCCGAGCAGGCTGCCCGCAACGGCGCCGACAAGCATCATGCCGAGGGTGGCAAACGGCAGCAGGAGCTTGCGGCCGCTCAGGGCAGACAGCACGCCAGCCCCGGTCAGCATCAGCAGGTGATCCAGCCCGGTCAGCGGATGGAGAAAACCGGCCTGAAAGCTGTCGGCGCCGTGGCCGGGATGCGCGAGCGCGGGAACGGAAAAAGCCAGCAGTAACAGCGGTAAATACTTACGCATGATTGATCCTTAATGTGAATGGGCGTGAGAATGGCTATGGCTATGGCTATGGCTATGGCTATGGCTATGGCTATGGCTATGGCTATGGCTATGGCTATGGCTGTGGGCATCGCTGGCGTAAGCGCCCGCTTCCGGTTCAAACGGCAGGCTGGCGAAGGTTACCTCCAGCCCGAACTGGCGCAGCATATCGTCGAGAACGTGATCGTGGTGATAGCGCAGCTCGCCGGGCATGACCTGCAGCGGCACGTGGCGGTTGCCCAGGTGGTAGCAGGCGCGGGCGAGCAGGAACGGATCGGCGCAGTGCACTACGGAGACCGACTCCGGGGCGGCGATCACTTCGATCACTTCGCTGCCGTCGTCGGTGGTCAACAGGTCGCCCCCGCGCAGCAGCAGGCCGCGCGGCAGCATCAGTCCGGCTTCGCGCCCGTCGTTAAGCGCCACGCGAGCGCGGCTTTTCACCCGCACGTCAATCGGCAGCGTGACGCTGGCGGTAGTCGGATGCGCGTGGTCCAGACGTTGTGTTAAGTAGATCATCATCACTCCTCAAAACAGGAAATAGCGTTGCGCCATCGGCAGAACGTCGGCCGGTTCGCTGGTAATCAGTTCACCGTCGACGCGCACCTCGTAGGTTTGCGAATCGACGGTGATGTTCGGTTGCAGAGCGTTATGGATCATGTCGGCCTTTTTCACCGTCCGGCAGCCTTTTACCACCGCCGTGGCGCTCTGCAGGCTGAGCTGCTGCGGGATGCCGTTCGCGTGGGCCGCCTGAGAAACAAACGTCAGCCGCGTGGCGTGACGTGCTGCGCCCAGCGCGCCAAACATCGGGCGGTAATGCACCGGCTGCGGCGTGGGGATCGAGGCGTTGATGTCGCCCATCGGCGCGCAGGCGATCATCCCGCCTTTGACGATGGTGGCCGGTTTTACGCCAAAGAAGGCGGGGGACCAGACCACCAGATCCGCCAGCTTGCCCGCCTCAATCGAGCCCACTTCATGGGCGATGCCGTGGGTCAGCGCCGGGTTGATGGTGTATTTGGCGACATAGCGCTTCACGCGGAAGTTATCGTTATCGCCCGTCTCTTCCGGCAGCGCGCCGCGCTGGACCTTCATGCGGTGCGCCACCTGCCAGGTGCGGATAATCACTTCCCCGACGCGGCCCATGGCCTGGGAGTCTGACGACGTGAGCGAGAACGCGCCGATATCGTGCAGCACGTCTTCCGCGGCGATGGTCTCCCGGCGAATGCGGGATTCGGCAAACGCCACGTCCTCGGCGATATCCGGGTCGAGGTGATGGCAAACCATCAGCATGTCGAGGTGCTCGTCGATGGTGTTCACCGTGTAGGGCAGCGTCGGGTTGGTGGAAGAGGGCAGAATATTCGGGTGCGCGCAGGCGGTGATGATATCCGGCGCGTGGCCGCCGCCCGCCCCTTCGGTGTGGAAGGTGTGGATGGTGCGCCCGCCGATGGCCGCCAGCGTGTCTTCGACAAACCCGGACTCGTTCAGCGTGTCGCTGTGCAGCGCCACCTGAATATCCATCTCTTCGGCCACCTCCAGCGAGCAGTTAATCGCCGCGGGCGTCGCGCCCCAGTCTTCGTGGATCTTCAGCCCGATGGCGCCGGCGGCGATCTGCTCGCGCAGGGCGTCCGGGTTGGAGCCGTTACCTTTGCCGAGCAGGCCAATATTCACCGGCAGCGTATCGGCGGCCTGCAGCATGCGGGCGATATACCACGGCCCCGGCGTGCAGGTGGTGGCGTTGGTGCCCGCCGCCGGTCCGGTGCCGCCGCCAATCATGGTGGTGACCCCGGAGACCAGCGCCTCTTCCGCCTGCTGCGGGCAGATCCAGTGGATGTGGGTGTCGATCCCGCCAGCGGTGACGATCTTCCCCTCGGCGGCAATCACTTCCGTCGCGGCGCCGATCGGGATCGTCACGCCGGGCTGAATGTCCGGGTTCCCGGCTTTGCCGACGGCGAAGATCCGCCCGTTCTTCACGCCGATATCGGCCTTCACAATCCCCCAGTGGTCGACGATCAGCGCGTTGGTGAGCACCAGATCCACGCAGTCGTCGGCGGTCATCTGCCCTTGTCCCATGCCGTCGCGGATCACCTTCCCGCCGCCGAACTTGACCTCTTCGCCGTAGACCGTGAGATCGTCTTCCACTTCGATCCACAGCTCGCTGTCCGCCAGCCGCACCTTATCCCCGGTGGTGGGGCCGAACATGTCGGCATACGCCTGACGTGAAATTTCAGCCATGTTTCACCTCGCCCATGACCTCGCCGCGAAAGCCAAAAATGCGCTGCGCGCCTGTCACCAGCACCAGCGTCACCTCTCGCTTCTGGCCTGGCTCGAAGCGCACGGCGGTGCCCGCCGGAATGTTCAGCCGGTAGCCCCTGGTGGCTTCGCGATCAAACTTCAGCGCCGGGTTGACCTCGTAAAAGTGATAGTGCGATCCGACCTGGATCGGCCTGTCGCCGTGATTTTCAACAACAACACTTTGGGCTTCACGCCCGACGTTGATCGCAATAGTGCCGGGCTGGATCTGGTATTCACCTGGGATCATCACGTGCTCCTTATACGATCGGGTTGTGGACGGTGACGAGCTTGGAGCCGTCCGGGAAGGTGGCTTCCACCTGAATATCCGGGATCATCTCCGGCACGCCCTCCATCACCTGATCGCGCGTCAGGACGTGGCGGCCCGCCTCCATCAGCGCGGCGACGGTTTCGCCGTCGCGCGCGCCTTCCATGATGAAGGCGCTGATCAACGCGACCGATTCCGGGTAGTTGAGCTTTACCCCGCGCGCAAGGCGGCGTTCGGCAACCAGCGCGGCGGTAAACAGCAACAGCTTGTCTTTTTCTCTGGGGGTCAGTTCCATAACGTTTCTCTTATGTCTGCCAGATGCGCGGCGAACAGGCGGTTTTGGTAGTAAGAAGCGGGCGAAGCGACTGCCAGATGTCGCGCATCGCCCGCTGGCAAATCAGGTTGTCGTGGGAGAGAAAACGCACCGACAGCAGAGCGTCGGTGAGCGTTGCCCCCGCAAAATGGCCCAGAGGCGCGAGCCGCTCGCGCACCGCGTCGAGGTGATCATCGGCAGCCGGATAGAACAGCAGCGTGCCGATCCACGGATGCCCGGCGACGGGCATGAGATCGCCGTTGCTGAGGTGCTGGCGCTCAATCAGGCGCGGTTCATCATCCACCCACACCTCAAGGCGGCTCTCCAGCGTGCCGTGGCTGAAGGTTTCGTTTATCACCGGGCGGCCCAGGCAGTACAGCTCCCACGCCAGCAGCGTGCTGGAGGCCTTCAGGTGGAAGACGGAGCGCAGCGCCGCGTTCGCACCGGGAAAGATGATGGTGTCCTGCGGCAGCCACTCCAGCGTGGCGTCTTCATCGAGGTAAAAATGCTGGCTCAGACGAGCCTGCGGGCCGCTGCTGCGATAGAACTTGCTGGCGCCGGGCATGGTGATAAGCACATGGCTTTTGGCGTCCAGCCGAACGGAAATGTCCAGCGTATCGCCGCCCACAATCCCGCCGGGCGGGTGCAGCAGGTAAAGGTGGCAGGTTTCCCCTTCGGGATAAAACGGACGCTGAACGGTGAGCGGCCCGACGTGGTGGGCGGAGTGCAGGAGGGTTTTCTCAGGGGTGTGACAAAACTGCAGGGCAAGCGATGCCTGCCAGCCTTTATACGTATTATCAGTGACCTGAGCTGCTAACATGCTGCATCCATTTCCACACTATCGGGATACGTTTCAGTATGCCCTGGCGGAAATGAAGGCTGTCATATGAGTCGCTTATGGATAAAAAACCGGCTCATGTGAGCCGGTTTGCGAGACTAGCGGTAATCTTCTGCATCCACATCATACCCCGACGGTTCCCAGCGGATCGCCAGCAGCGACGCCAGGCCGATAAACGGCGCCAGCGCAATCACCCAGAACACGGCGGTGTCGAGAGACGCGACCAGCAGCGGGAACAGGAACAGCGACAGCGTGGAGCTGCTGCGCATCAGCGTCTGGTTGAGACCCACGCCCACGCCGCGCAGCGAGGTCGGGTAGCTCAGCGAGGCGAACGTCATGGTATGCGCGCCCGGGCCAAATCCCTGACCGAACAGGAAAAGCGCCAGCATCGCCACGGCAAGCACCCCTTCAGAGGCACCGTCCGGTCGACCAATCAGCGCCAGCCCCAGCAGCGCCACAAGCTGACAGGCGTAACCCGCCAGCGACATCCGCCACGCGCCGAAGCGCGGCACGTAGCGCACCGCCAGTAATCCGCCGATAAACGCAAACAGCAGGTTCAGCGCCAGCGAGATCACAATAGTGGTCAGCATAGACTGCACGAAGAAGCTTGAAATAATCACCGGCAGGCCAAAGGCCACGGCGTTATAGGCGAACGAGGAGACGACGGACAGCAGCGTGGCGAGCGTGGTACGCCGCAGATAGATGCCGCGGAACAGGTTCAGATAGTTCGACCATTTGGCTTTATTCACGACAGGCGCAGGCTGGGTGAGCGCATCCTGCGGGACGTGGGCGTTAATATTGTACGACTGCCGCAAAATGGACGCCGCCTCTTTCAGGTTGCCCTGATTCGCCGCCCAGACCGGCGATTCGCTCATATAGCGGCTGCGGATGGCGATAATCACCAGCGCGGGTACCGCGCCAAAGCCGAGAATCAAACGCCAGAGCCAGTCGCTGTGGCTTTCCGGCAGCACGGCGTAGAAAAAGAGAACCAGAAGGTAAGAGATGCTGATCGCCGCATACCAGGTAGGGCACCACATCGCGACGCTGGAGGCCTTATTGCCCGGCCCTTTCAGCCTGGCAAACTCGCTCAGGAACGCCATTGCCACGGGAAGGTCGATCCCCACGCCAAGGCCCATCACAAAGCGCGCGCCCGCCAGCACATATTCATTCGGGGCCAGCGCGCAGGCGATAGCGGCGACGACAAAGAATACCATGTCGGCCATAAAGACGCGGTAGCGCCCGATTTTATCCGTGAGGTAACCGCCGAGCAGCGCCCCGACAATCGCACCAAAGGTAATTGCCGAGGCCACCATGCCGGTACCGGCGGGCGTCAGGTTAAATTCGCGGGTAATGTCTTTGATACCAAAGGCCAGTGCACCCAGATCGTAGGCATCGAGGAAAATTCCCCCGAGTGCGATACCCATCACGATTCGGGCGTTAGCCCGGCCCTGTGAGCCGTCATTAACGAGACGTGAAACGTCCGATGCACTGCGCACCCACTGAATGTCGCCATCAGGGGGAATTCCTGCCGTTGAAAGGGGAGTTGTGTCTGTGATTTCTGCCATTTTCTTTTTGTGTAGTGGTGTTGTGTCTCTAACAGTTACCACAGGCAGAAGGTGACAAAAATCACATTTGGTTATAAGGCATAACTAACCGCCTACTCGGGATCTTTTTTCTTTCGCTTGAGCTTCGTCCAGATCTTCGTTTCCTGGCGTCGCCACAGGCGCTGGATATTGTCGTGATGACGCAGCAGGATCAGGCAGGAGAGCATCGATACCGGGAAGGTGAACTGCGGTTTAAACCACCAGACGTAAAACGGGGCGATCAGCGCGCTGACGATGGCACCCAGCGACGAATAGCCGCTCAGCAGAATGGTCAGCAGCCAGGTACCGGCCATGACGCCGGTTAAGTCCCATCCGATGGGCGCGATGGCACCAAAGGCGGTCGCCACCCCTTTGCCGCCTTTAAAGCCGAAGAATACGGGCCAGATATGGCCGACGCAGGCGGCGATGGCGATGAGCCCCAGCCAGAATGGCGTGACGCCCAGCGCATACGCGCCCCAGACGGGTAGCATCCCCTTCAGAACATCAAAAATCAAAACCGCTACGGCTGCTCCCTTGCCGCCAATTCGAAGCACGTTGGTCGCTCCCGGATTCCCGGAACCACTTTCACGCGGGTCAGGTAACCCGGCAATGCGGCAGACCAGAATGGCGCTGGAGATTGAGCCGCAAAGATAGGCGAGGAGGATCATTCCAGGCGCGATTGCACTCATAACGCTGTTCCGTTTTGAAAATGTATCTGTATTCTCAGCATCTGTGGATAATACGCATAATTCGCCGGAAGTGGTATCCGGTTTAGCCAAAAAGCAGGCAGGTCGTGATGGATATTGTATTTATAGAGCAACTTTCGGTAATCACCACAATTGGTGTTTACGACTGGGAACAGACCATCGAGCAGAAACTGGTGTTCGATATCGAAATGGGATGGGATAACCGCAAATCGGCAAAAAGCGATGACGTGAATGACTGTCTGAGCTATGCCGACATCAGTGAAGCGGTGATCGGCCACGTGGAAGGACAGCGTTTTGCGCTGGTGGAACGGGTGGCGGAAGAGGTGGCGGATCTGCTGCTGACTAAATTCAACTCACCGTGGGTACGCATTAAGCTGAGCAAGCCGGGGGCAGTGGCGCGCGCGGCCAACGTAGGCGTGATTATCGAGCGTGGCACAAATCTGAAAGGAAACAATTAACGTCATAATTGCTAAACCATTTTAGGTTATATCGGTCTTAAGGCTGTATCTTTCACGGTAGCCGTTAGGGGCGACCGTTTTTTTATATCTTTTTTAGGGGTTTATAGATGAGCGATATGCACTCGCTGCTGGTGGCGGCAATTCTGGGTGTGGTCGAAGGATTGACGGAGTTTTTACCGGTTTCCAGTACGGGCCATATGATTATCGTTGGCCATCTGCTGGGCTTCGAAGGCGATACCGCAAAGACGTTTGAGGTGGTAATTCAGCTGGGCTCGATTCTGGCGGTGGTGGTGATGTTCTGGCGTCGCCTGTTTGGCCTGATCGGCATCCACTTTGGCCGTCTGCCGCAGCGTGAAGGAGAGGGCAAAGGCCGCCTGACGCTGATTCACATCCTGCTCGGGATGATCCCGGCGGTGGTATTGGGGCTGGTATTCCACGACACCATTAAATCGCTGTTTAACCCGATTAACGTTATGTACGCGCTGGTGGTGGGCGGTTTCCTGTTGATTGCCGCGGAAGTGCTGAAGCCAAAAGTCCCGCGTGCGGAAGGCCTGGACGATATGACCTATCGTCAGGCGTTTATCATTGGCTGCTTCCAGTGTCTGGCGCTGTGGCCGGGCTTCTCCCGTTCAGGTGCGACCATTTCAGGCGGGATGCTGATGGGCGTGAGCCGCTATGCGGCTTCCGAGTTCTCGTTCCTGCTGGCGGTGCCGATGATGATGGGCGCCACCGCGCTGGACCTTTACAAAAGCATTGGCTTCCTGACCACAGGTGATATTCCGATGTTTGCCGTGGGCTTTATCACCGCCTTTATCGTGGCGCTGATTGCCATCAAAACCTTCCTGCAGCTGATTAAGCGTATCTCGTTTATTCCGTTCGCGATCTACCGCTTTATCGTCGCGGCTGCGGCGTACGTGGTCTTCTTCTGATAACCGATTGCCCTCACTCTTTCGGCTGAGGGCAACGCTTTTCCTTCCACGCGGTAACCGCGTCAATCCGCCGTTTGGTTAGCTCCTCGCGAATCTCCGGGCCTTTAAATCCTGCCTCAACCACGTCTTTCGTTGGCACCGCTTTTGCGACTTCCCACGCTTCGCGCAGCAAACGCCCCTGGGGATAATCGGACGCTTCAAACCCGGTGCGGCCGCGCACGTCCGCTTCGCTGGTGAGCGCAATCTGCTCCACGCGCTGCGGCTTGCGCCAGGCGTCGATATTATCGAACAGTTTCACGATGGTGGCGGGCTTCAGGATCGGGAAGGTATGGATCAGGTCGTGGAACTCGGCGACCAGCTTTGCCAGATCGCGGATGTCATTCGGCACGCGCAGACGCTGGCAGAGCCCGTCAACCAGCTTTACCCCCGCCGGACCGTGCCCGTGATGGCGCGGCCAGAACTCTTTCGGCGTTAAGCCTTTGCCGAGATCGTGGCACAGGGTGGAAAAACGTACGTCCACCTCAGGGCTGAGCATGGCGGCCATGCTCAGCGTCATCAGCGTGTGCACGCCGGTATCAATTTCGGGATGCCATTTCGCCGGTGCGGGCACGCCAAACAGCGCGTCGATTTCCGGGAACAGCACCTTCAGCGCGCCGCAGTCGCGAAGAACCTGGAAAAAGACCTGCGGGTTGCGGGTGGTGAGGGCATTTTCCGTCTCTTTCCAGACGCGCTCCGGCGTCAGGTGTTCCAGCTCGCCCGCCTCGGTCATGGCCGTCATCAACGCCATCGTCTGATCCGCAATACGGAAGCTCAGATGCGCGTAACGCGCGGCAAAACGCGCCACGCGCAGCACGCGGAGCGGATCTTCAGAAAATGCCGGGGAGACGTGACGCAAAAGACGATCGCGCAGGTCGTCCTGCCCGCCGTAGGCGTCGATGATATGGCCGTTTTCGTCCTGGGCCAGGGCGTTAATGGTGAGATCGCGGCGCAGCAGATCCTGCTCCAGCGTCACATCCGGCGCGGCGTAGCAGGTGAAGCCGGTATAACCGGAACCGGATTTCCGTTCGGTACGCGCCAGGGCGTACTCTTCCCGGCTTTTCGGATGCAGGAACACGGGAAAATCGCGGCCTACCTGCTGGTAGCCCGCGTCGAGCATCTCTTCCGGGGTGGCGCCCACCACCACCCAGTCTTTATCTTTGACCGGCAGACCTAACAACGCATCACGTACCGCACCACCGACCAGATAACTCTTCACGCCCAACTCTCCCGTTTTCTCTTTTCCAGAATGATACGTAAGTCTGGCAGAGAAGACGAATTAGTTCATCCAGCGATCTTTACGCTTACGGCTTGGGATCAGATGTGGCAGAACCAGACCCAGCACCAGACCAACGCCCAGCACGCCGCCACCATACATAAACCACTGCATGATAATGGTGCGCTGTTTGTCATCAAGCTGCAGGTTGGCGGCATTCACTTTCTTCTGCGCGACAATCAGCTCGTTTTTCAGCTTCTGGTTCTCTTCTTTCAGGCCGTTAATCACCCCGTCGCTCTGCGCCACTTTCTGCTGCATCTCGGCGGTACGCTGGTTCCAGGTTCCGTCGATATTGTTCAGCTTGTCGGTCAGGGTTTTCACCTGATTTTCCAGATCCGGTACGCGGGTGCGCAGGCTTGGCACGGTGCTCAGCTCTTTCAGTGGGATCCAGGACGTGCGGCCAGAACTGTCGCGAACCTGACCGTAATTGGTCTCCGCGTTGGTCTGCAACAGGGTGACTTCCTCGCCGGCATTCACCGTGCCCACGAGGCGATAATTATCTCCGGGGCCACTGCGCACCCAGGTGTTAAGTTCGTCAGAAACGTAACGCTTCTCTTCAGCGTGCACTGCGGTTGCGGCGCTAAAAGCGAGTAAAGTAAGTCCAATCAGGCGTAATTTAAGCATCATTAGTCGTTATTTTCATAAAAAGTGGAACGATAGTAGTGGCAACAGTGTCTCTACGCAAAGCATTCATCAGCAATCAGAATCATCTGTGTCACGACTCTACACATTTACGCCCGACAAATTGCTCATTGCATGGCAATTTGGCGCAAAATACTATGTACTGACAAACAAATGGCGAGGAAGTTCGCCCTCATTGACGCGTCTGTGACGCCCGCAAAAGTACAAGGCTATGGCTCAGGAAATCGAATTAAAATTTATCGTCGAAAAAGACAGCGTTGACGCGCTCCGTCAGCATCTGAATACGCTCTCCGGCGAGCACCATGAACCCGTACCGTTGCTCAACATCTACTACGAAACGCCGGACAACTGGCTGCGCAACCACGATATGGGGCTGCGCATCCGCGGCGCGAACGGACGCTACGAGATGACGATGAAAATCGCCGGCCGCGTGGTCGGCGGTTTGCATCAGCGCCCGGAATACAATATCGACATCAGTAAGCCAGAACTTGAGCTGGAACGTTTCCCGGCGGAAGTCTGGCCGGAAGGCGAACTGCCCGCCACGCTGGCTGGGCAGGTGCAGCCGCTGTTCAGCACCGATTTCGCTCGCGAGAAATGGCTGGTGACGGAAGGCAAGAGCCGCATTGAAATCGCGCTGGATTTAGGCGAGGTGAAGGCGGGTGAGTTCCAGGAACCGATCTGCGAGCTGGAGCTGGAACTTCTGGAAGGGGATGCGAGCGACGTGCTGAAGCTGGCGCGCAAGCTGGTAAGCCAGCCGGGTTTACGTCAGGGCAGCTTGAGCAAAGCGGCGCGCGGCTACCACCTGGCTGCCGGAAATGCGCCACGCGTGCTGAGAGAGACTCCGATTTTGCTCGTCGTCCCGAAAGCCAGCATTGAGCAGGGCATGGAAGCGGCGCTGGAGCTGGCGCTCTCCCAATGGCAGTACCATGAAGAACTGTGGGCGCGTAACGTCAAAAATGCCAAAAAACAGGTGCTGGCCGCTATCGGACTGGTGCGTCATACCCTGACGCTGTTTGGCGGTATCGTACCGCGTAAAGCTAGCGCTCACTTACGCGATCTGCTGACCCAGACCGAAACGCTGCTGCTTTCCGACGTGTCGGCGCAAACCGCGCTTTATAGCCCGCAAAATGCTGCGGCAAAACTGGCGCTGACCGAGTTTCTGGTTACGCGCGGCTGGCGCGTCTTCCTCGATGCAAAAGCGCAGACCAAAATCGCGGACAACTTTAAACGCTTCGCGGATATCCATCTTTCCCGACACGCCGCCGAGCTGAGAACCACCTTCGCGCATCCGCTGGGCGACCAGTATGGCGACCAGCTTCCCCGCCTGGCGCGTAATATCGACAGCATGTTGCTTCTGTCGGGAGCGTACGAGGGCGTGAAGGCGCAGGCCTGGCTGGAGAACTGGCAGGGGCTTAAGCATGCCATTGAGACCCGTCAGCAGATTGAGATTGAGCATTTCCGCAACGAAGCCATTTCGCAGGATCCATACTGGCTGCACAGCGGAAAACGTTAATTCTGGCAAGGAACCCCTGATATGCCGCTTTCTTCGCAGTTACAGCAGCACTGGCAGACCGTTTGCGAACGTCTGCCCGAGTCGTTACCCGCGTCATCGTTAAGCGAGCAGGCGAAAAGCGTGCTCACGTTCAGTGATTTTGTGCAGGAGAGCGTTAGCGCCAATCCTGACTGGCTGGCAGAGCTGGAAAGCGCGCCGCCGCAGGCTGACGAGTGGCGGCACTATGCTGGCTGGCTGCAAACCGCGCTGGCAGAGGTGGCGGATGAAGCCACGCTGATGCGCGTTCTGCGTCAGTTCCGCCGCCGGGTGATGGTGCGCATTGCCTGGGCGCAGGCGCTGGAGCTGGTGAGTGAAGAGAGCACCTTGCAGCAGCTGAGCGAGCTGGCGCAGACGCTGATTGTCGCCGCGCGGGACTGGCTCTACGCCGCCTGCTGTAAAGAGTGGGGCACGCCGTGCAGCGAAGAAGGGGTTCCGCAGCCGCTGTTGATTCTGGGGATGGGCAAGCTGGGCGGCTGCGAGCTGAACTTCTCCTCGGATATCGACCTGATCTTTGCCTGGCCGGAGAATGGCGCCACGCGAGGCGGTCGTCGCGAGCTGGATAACGCCCAGTTCTTTACCCGACTCGGGCAGCGTCTGATTAAGGCGCTGGACCAGCCTACGCAGGACGGCTTTGTTTACCGCGTGGACATGCGCCTGCGCCCGTTTGGCGACAGCGGCCCGCTGGTGCTGAGCTTCGCCGCGCTGGAAGATTATTACCAGGAGCAGGGGCGCGACTGGGAGCGTTACGCGATGGTCAAAGCGCGGATCATGGGCGACAGCGACGACGCCTACGCCAACGAGCTGCGCGCCATGCTGCGCCCGTTCGTGTTCCGCCGTTACATCGACTTTAGCGTGATCCAGTCCCTACGCAATATGAAAGGGATGATCGCCCGCGAGGTGCGCCGTCGCGGCCTGAAGGACAACATCAAGCTTGGCGCGGGCGGCATCCGCGAAATCGAATTTATCGTTCAGGTCTTCCAGCTGATCCGCGGCGGGCGCGAGCCGTCGCTGCAGTCCCGCTCGCTGCTGCCAACGTTGAGTGCGATTGATCAACTTCACCTGCTGCCGGAAGGCGATGCGCAAACACTGCGCGAGGCCTATCTGTTCCTGCGCCGTCTGGAAAACCTGCTGCAAAGCATTAACGACGAACAGACCCAGACCCTGCCGGGGGATGACCTTAACCGGGCGCGTCTGGCCTGGGGCATGCGGGTGGATGACTGGTCAACGTTGACCGAACGGCTGGATGCCCATATGGCAGGCGTTCGCCGCATCTTTAATGATCTCATCGGTGACGACGAAAGTGAATCGCCGGACGATGCGCTCTCCGAGCACTGGCGCGAACTGTGGCAGGACGCGCTCCAGGAAGATGACACCACGCCGGTGCTGGCGCACTTAAGCGACGATGCCCGCCATCGCGTGGTGGCCTTGATTGCCGATTTCCGTCTCGAACTGAACAAGCGTGCCATTGGGCCGCGCGGTCGGCAGGTACTGGATCATCTGATGCCGCATCTGCTGAGCGACGTCTGCTCCCGCGAGGATGCGCCGGTGCCGCTGTCGCGCATGATGCCGCTGCTGAGCGGGATTATCACGCGTACCACCTACCTGGAACTGCTGAGCGAGTTTCCCGGCGCGCTGAAGCACCTGATTTCCCTCTGCGCCGCGTCGCCGATGGTGGCCAACAAGCTGGCGCGATACCCACTGCTGCTGGACGAACTGCTCGACCCGAACACGCTCTATCAGCCGACGGCGACGGACGCCTACCGCGACGAGCTGCGCCAGTATCTGCTGCGCGTGCCGGAAGAGGACGAAGAGCAGCAGCTCGAGGCGCTGCGTCAGTTTAAGCAGGCGCAGATGCTGCGCGTGGCGGCTGCGGATATCGCCGGTACGCTGCCGGTAATGAAAGTGAGCGATCACTTAACCTGGCTGGCGGAGGCGATCATCGACGCGGTAGTCCACCAGGCGTGGGTGCAGATGGTGGCCCGCTATGGCCAGCCGAAGCATCTTGCTGACCGCGAGGGGCGAGGGTTTGCCGTGGTCGGTTACGGCAAGCTGGGCGGCTGGGAGCTGGGCTACAGCTCCGATCTGGATCTGATTTTCCTGCACGACTGTCCGGCGGACGTCATGACCGACGGCGAACGTGAGATTGACGGGCGGCAGTTCTACCTGCGCCTGGCCCAGCGCATCATGCACCTGTTCAGCACCCGCACCTCGTCGGGCATTCTGTACGAGGTGGACGCGCGTCTGCGCCCGTCCGGCGCGGCAGGCATGCTGGTCACCTCGACGGACGCTTTTGCTGACTATCAGAAGAACGAAGCCTGGACCTGGGAACATCAGGCGCTGGTGCGCGCCCGCGTGGTGTACGGCGATCCGCAGCTCAAAACGCAGTTCGATGCGATCCGCAAGTCAGTCATGACGACCCCGCGCGAAGGCAGTACCCTGCAAACTGAAGTGCGTGAAATGCGTGAGAAAATGCGCGCGCATTTGGGCAACAAACATCGCGATCGCTTTGATATCAAAGCCGATGAGGGCGGGATTACCGATATTGAATTTATCACTCAGTACCTGGTGCTACTGCATGCCCACGACAAGCCGAAGTTAACCCGCTGGTCCGATAACGTGCGCATTCTGGAACTGCTTGCGCAAAACGACATCATGGACGAGCAGGAGGCGCTGGCCTTAACCCGCGCCTACACCACGCTGCGCGACGAACTTCATCACCTGGCGTTGCAGGAACAGCCGGGCCACGTGGCGCTGGACTGTTTTACCGCAGAGCGCGCGCAGGTGACGGCAAGCTGGCAGAAATGGCTGGTGGAGCCGTGCGTAACAAAACAAGTGTGATATTATCGCGCGCAAATTGTGAATCTTTCTGGAGTCAGGAATGAAAGTAACACTGCCAGAGTTTGAACGTGCTGGAGTAATGGTTGTCGGGGATGTGATGCTGGATCGCTACTGGTATGGGCCGACCAGCCGCATCTCACCTGAAGCGCCGGTACCGGTGGTTAAGGTCGACACCATTGAAGAGCGTCCAGGTGGCGCGGCAAACGTGGCGATGAACATAGCCTCGCTGGGCGCGCACTCGCGTCTGGTGGGCCTGACCGGTATCGACGATGCGGCGCGTGCGCTGAGCAAGTCGCTGGCGGACGTGAACGTGAAGTGCGACTTCGTTTCTGTTCCGACACACCCAACCATCACCAAGCTGCGCGTGCTGTCGCGTAACCAGCAGCTGATCCGCCTCGATTTTGAAGAAGGCTTTGAAGGCGTTGATCCTGAACCGCTGCACGAGCGCATCAATCAGGCGCTGGGCAATATCGGCGCGCTGGTGCTGTCTGACTACGCCAAAGGCGCGCTGGCGAGCGTGCAAACGATGATTCAGCTGGCGCGTAAAGCCAGCGTACCGGTGCTGATCGACCCTAAAGGCACCGATTTTGAGCGCTATCGCGGCGCAACCCTGCTGACGCCAAACCTCTCTGAGTTCGAAGCGGTGGCGGGCAAGTGCAAAACCGAAGAAGAGCTGGTTGAACGCGGCATGAAGATCATTGCTGACTTCGAGCTGTCCGCGCTGCTGGTCACCCGCTCCGAGCAGGGGATGACGCTGCTGCAGCCGGGCAAGGCGCCGCTGCATATGCCAACCCAGGCGCAGGAAGTGTACGACGTGACCGGTGCCGGTGATACGGTGATCGGCGTGCTGGCGGCGACGCTGGCGGCGGGTAACTCCCTGGAAGAGGCGTGCTACTTCGCGAACGCCGCGGCGGGCGTTGTCGTCGGTAAATTGGGTACTTCAACCGTTTCGCCAATCGAGCTGGAAAACGCGGTGCGCGGGCGTGCGGATACCGGTTTTGGCGTGATGACCGAAGACGAGCTGAAGGTGGCCGTTGCCGCCGCGCGCAAACGCGGTGAAAAAGTGGTGATGACCAACGGCGTGTTTGACATCCTGCACGCGGGTCACGTGTCGTATCTGGCGAATGCGCGCAAGCTGGGCGATCGCCTCATTGTGGCAGTGAACAGCGATGCGTCGACCAAACGCCTGAAGGGCGAAACGCGCCCGGTGAACCCGCTCGAGCAACGAATGATTGTGCTTGGCGCGCTGGAAGCGGTGGATTGGGTGGTGTCGTTTGAAGAAGATACCCCGCAGCGCCTGATTGCCGGGATCCTGCCAGACCTGCTGGTGAAGGGCGGGGATTACAAGCCGGAGCAAATCGCAGGTAGCGAAGAGGTCTGGGCCAACGGCGGTGAGGTGATGGTGCTCAATTTTGAGGACGGGTGTTCAACCACCAACATCATCAAGAAGATCCAGAAAGACAGTCAGTAAAAAACGGGCCAGTTGGCCCGTTTTTTTTCACCCTCTCCCTGTGGGAGAGGGCATCAGGCCGCACTTACTCCTGATCGTCCACCGGTGGAATGGCCGGTGCCGGCTTCACTTCTTCCGGCGCATTGCGGTTTTCCAGCTCGCTCAGACGCTGTTCCAGCAGCGCCAGCTTCTCGCGGGTGCGCAGCAGAACCTGGGTCTGCACGTCAAACTCTTCGCGGCTGACTAAATCAAGGCGAACCAACTGCGCCTGCAGCGTCTGGCGGATTTTCTTCTCAACGTCATCACCAAATTCACGAATGCCCTTTGGCATGGACTCATGAACCTGACGCGCGATCTGCTCAATTTTTTTCGGGTCAATCATAATGGCTTCCCTTGATAAGTCGGTGTTGATGAACATTGTAGCGCGTCATGACCCAGGATAAAGCAGATTTGTTTGAAGCTTATGCATTGCCCAGGTTAATCAATAGCGTTATAGTTATCTCGCTTATTCTCAGGGCGGGGCGAAATTCCCCACCGGCGGTAAATCAGCTTAGCGCTGAAAGCCCGCGAGCGCTTTGGGTGAATTCTCAAAGGTCAGCAGATCCGGTGTAATTCCGGGGCCGACGGTTAGAGTCCGGATGGGAGAGAGTAACGATCCAGTCGGGCATGGGCCCGCTCACGTTATCTTTTTGCCGCTTATACGGCGCTCCTAAGACTGCCCTGATTCTGGTAACCATAATGTTAATGAGGTTTTTTTACCATGAATCAGACGCTACTTTCCTCTTATGGCACTTCAACTCAACGTGTTGAACATGCACTGGATGCACTGCGCGAAGGCCGCGGTGTGATGGTGCTTGACGATGAAAACCGTGAAAACGAAGGCGACATGATTTTCGCCGCCGAAAACATGACCGTTGAACAGATGGCGCTGACCATTCGTCACGGCAGCGGCATCGTATGCCTGTGTATTACCGAAGATCGTCGTAAGCAGCTAGAGCTGCCGATGATGGTTGAGAACAACACCAGCGCCTTTGGTACCGGCTTTACCGTGACCATTGAAGCGGCGCATGGCGTGACTACCGGTGTATCGGCGGCTGACCGCCTGACCACCGTGCGTGCCGCCATTGCTGATGATGCGAAACCCTCCGATCTGCATCGTCCAGGCCACGTCTTCCCGCTGCGCGCACAGGCGGGCGGCGTGCTGACCCGTGGCGGTCACACCGAAGCGACCATCGACCTGGTGACACTGGCGGGCTTTAAGCCTGCGGGCGTGCTGTGTGAACTGACCAACGATGACGGCACCATGGCCCGCGCGCCAGAGTGCATCACCTTTGCGCGTCTGCACAACATGCCGGTTGTCACAATTGAAGATCTGGTGGAATACCGCCAGGCGCACGAGCGCAAGGCCAGCTGAGACAGCTGATGTGAAAAAGCCGGGGAAACCCGGCTTTTTTGTCTCTAGTGATAGTTAATTTTGAACAGCACTACCGTTTCGAACGGGCCGGACTGAATTGCTTGACCCTCCACGGGCGATAGCTCTGCCGTGTAGGTTTGCTCATATTGCAACGTGCTGCCCGTAAAATCTGCATACTCTTCATAGTGGTTGAAGGTGTAGGGCTGCTGCGTTTCGTTAAGGATCCGCAGCTTTAAGCCGTTCCCTATCAATAACGCCGTATCGTCGGTGCTGAGTGACTCTGTGGTATAGAACGACGAATCCATTTTGAACCCATCTGAACATTGCGCATCCTGCACTTTGGTTGTTCGTACCGAAAATGTGCGAGTGCGCGTCTGCTGATTCACAATATCGCGCGCGCTAAAAGTGCCGAAATCAATCTCCTGGTTCTCAGGGTAAATACTGAACGTCGCCCCGCAGTCCAGAACGGTAATATTTTGCAGACCGTTAATATGATATTTGAGGTTTTTCGCGTCCACCATCTGGTTAACCCCACCTTTTCCGTCAAACTGCACAACGATGTAGTCCCCCAGCGAGCTGACGTAGCCGTGGGGCGGCATCGCTTTGATTTTGACGTATAAGCGCAGGCGAGCGACAAAGGTGCGTGAGGTGTGGATATCGTCCGGGTTACCGGAACAGATGCGATTTTCCCATCCCATTTGTCGGATCTGGTCAGGGGTATAAATTGTGATGTTTTGGTTGTCCAGACACTGTCGGGTATCGACGCCGTTGGGCTGGCCTGTTGCATCGTAATCTATCCCTTCATAGGTTACCCCAAGTTCATAATAGGGATCGGTGGCAGAAGGATAGGGGTTCACCCAGCCAAAAACGTCTTCAGGTTGAAAACTGCTCGTGACGTTGTGATCGCACGTTACCGGAATTTTGATGTCATCCGATTCCCAAATTTTCTCACCCACCTGTGCATTACTGGGGATAGCAAACGGCGAGATCGTTTTGGTCTCTTCAACGGGACCGCCGGAACCGCCCAGATAACAGTCGAGCGCCAGCGCATCTTTTAAAGGCAGCACTGAGAGTAGCAGTATAAACACTACGTTAGCGAGATTTCGCATCTTTATCGATCTTCTGTTCGGTGAGCGTGCATTGAGCCGTTCCGGCGCACTGCGCGTCGACTTTTTTCAGCGCACCGTAATCGTCGATATAACCGATGCTGTAGTAGTTGCCATGATAGTCACCCGTAGACGTGGTTGCCGTTGCGAAAGGCGCGATCATCAGGCTGTCAAAGCCCGGCAGCATGGTCTTCGCATTTTTGCTGAGCCACGCGAGGGTGATGTAATACGGCGTAGGGTTATGCACGGTCAGCCCTTTGGCATTGGCTGAAATTTCCATGCGCATTTCCGTCAACTCACCGGGCTTTTTGGTAATCGCTTTTGGACGCCAGGACAGTTTGATCCTGCTCTGCATCGCGACCTGCATAACGCTACGTTCATCGCTGGCGCTGCTGCTTTTCGGCGGCACTTCGCGCAGGTTGAAATAAAACAGGGATTCTCTGTCTTTCGGCAGCTGGCTGGTGGCCGCTTGCTTAACGATCCTGACCTGCGACGCGGAACCCGCTTCAAGGCGTTGAATGGGAGGGAGCGCCATGAAATGCGTGTCTTCTTTCCGGCCCTTTTCATCTTCAATCCAGGAGAGCGCCAGATAAGGCAACGCCTTACTCTGGTTTTCAACCTTCAGGCTGCTGGCTTTGTCGCTTTCCGGAAAGACAATGCGCGTGCGGTCGAGGTTTACGGCCGCGTGGGTGGTAAATGCGGTGCCGATTAACATCAGGCACAGGCTAGTGAATGAGGTCAGTTTCATCATGGTTTCTTACTGGCATGGCAGTATCAACTGCATACTGTTTTCAAGGTGTGAAGGCAGCGAGAAGCGACACTGCTGATTGTCACCCCACGTTACCCGGAATTGTTGTTCAGGCTCGACTGCTCCCAGCCAGACGTGGCCTTCGTCGGCGACCATGCCGATTTGCTGGTCACTTTCCAGCAGGTGAACAATCGCGCCCAGCGGCGGAGTGCCGGCTGGCGTACGGATAATGCCGGCAATATCGTTGCCAGCGCGCGTGGCAATCTGGCGGTAGCCAATCGCCCCCTCGGTCCAGGTGTTGGTCGTGATGCGGTTGTCCACATCGACGCCGTCAGGCAGGTTATCCAGATTGACCTGTACGCTGGCGGGAGAGTAACTGGAAACCGACGGTAAAACGCCGATACCAAAGCGGTTGGTTTCATCCCGCGACATGTTCAGCGGAATGTTGCCGACGCCGTCGGTGCTGACCATCACGCGCGGTTCGTTACCGTAGCTGCGACGGTGCAGCGCCGCGCCTTTGGCCGTTGAGGTAAACGAGCCATTCCAGCTGGCGCTCAGGGAGTTATATTCATCAGCTTTATAACTTCCGGAGATATTCAGATCGCCAAACGGTGAATAGTGCTGATAGTTGCCGCTCATCTGTGCACCCGCGTACGCGTGTTCACTCTCCGTCCCCGCGGAGACGCCCCAGGTATTATTGCGATCGGACGTGTCGTACCAGGAGACATTTTGGTTCAGGCTATCGCTGTTGTGCAGATCGTAACTGAGGCGATGATCCGGATCGAGCGGTACGCTCAGGGACAGGTAAAACTGCGTATCGTCGTCTTCATCTTCGTAATGCGTCTTGCTCCAGGAGAGGGTGATGCCGAGGTTTTTCCAGCGCCCCAGATCAAAGTTATAGCCTGCGGTAATGCTTCCGGTCGTGGACGGGGCTTCGTTCCACCAGGTTTGGCGCAGCATATTCACATAGAGGTTGAGTGATAACGCCGAGATGTACTGGCTTGCCGTCACGCTGAGCGTCTGTTTTTCGGACTGCCGATCGTTATTGTCATCATCCAGGAAACGAGCGTAGCTCAGGAACTGAGGGTCTGAGTAGCGATAGCTGGCGAGCGTAAGCTGACTGCCTGTGGTATCGAAACGTTTACTGTAGTTAAAGCGGTAGCTGTAACCTGTCTGGCTATTCTGATTGGGCAACTGGCTGGTGGCCTGCGTGACGTCAAAAGAGAGGGCACCCAGATGCGCCATATTCTGCCCGATCCCGGCGGCAACGGAACGGTAATGATCCCCGTCGGCAAGCGTCCCGCCATAGAGCGAGGTGTTTGACAGCATTCCCCATGAGAATTCACCGCTCATAAAACCGGTGTCTTCGACGTCATGAGAGGCGTCTTTACGCGCTTTACCCGCCGCCAGCTTGTAGCGAACCTGCCCTTTACGCGTTAAAAAAGGCACCGATTCCGCCGAGACCTGGAAGGTGCTGACGCGCCCGTCTTCCTCCGTCACTTTTACGTCCAGCGTCCCCTGAACGGACTGGTTAAGATCCTGAATAACAAAGGGGCCAGGCGGAACTTTACTTTGATAAATTACGCGATCGGCCAGGCTGACGGTGACGGTCGCGTTGGTTTGCGCGATACCGGTAATTTGTGGCGCATAGCCACGCAGCGACCAGGGGAGCATGCGCTCATCGCTGATCAGGGAGGCGCCGGTATAGGTAAAAGCGTCAAAGATTGAGGACTGGAAGTCCGTTTCACCCAGCGTCAACTTAGCACCAAGCGAAGGAAGAGGGCGGAACATGTAGACGCGCGAAAAGCGTCCGTCATGATCCGAACCTGCATCGGTATGCGTTTGGCTGTACTGATAATCACTGCGCAGGCGCCATGCGCCCATATTCGCGCCCGCCGTGCCATAGGTGTTGGCGTTGTTGGTGCTGCTGCCGTCGCTGGGCTGATAGTGGCTGGCGAACAGGTTGTAATCCAGAATCACGCCCGGTACGCCATTGTCCCACGTTGCGGGTGGCATCCAGTCGGCGGCGCGGTACTGCAACCATGCCTGGGGTACGGTGACCTTCAGCGTCTGGGTCGCTTGTTCAAATTTAAAAGTGATATCCGGTCTGGAGGAAAAGTCGACGCATCCCTCTTTTTCGGGTAAGGCGTCGCGGACTTCCTCTTTCAGGGCAAACTTATCCGCCAGTTCAGGAGGAATACACACCTGTACCGTGTTATTTACCTCTTTCCAGCTAAGCTGCCAACCGTTAGCCAGCGGTGTGTCGTTAATGGATACGGTAACAAAATAGTTGCCCGGGGTAACCGCTATTTCATTTTTAAAAAGGGAGAGGTCAACGCTGCTCCGCTGGTCTTTATCAATGGCATTGATATTAAACTCGGTGGCAGAGGTAATCTTCGTCATTAACAGGGACGCAATGATGATTTTAGATTGTAATTTATATGTCATCATCCTGTTACCAAAATAATATCACATACCGGCTGGCAAATAATGCCAGCCGGTTTTATCGTGATGCATTGCCTTATTTGTACATCAGCACATAGTTGGCAGTCGCTTCAACCTGACCCGCTGTGGCAGTTTTACCCTGAGCAACTTCCATTAATGCTTTGAAGTGCAGCGTTTGAGTCGTTGAACCTGCCAGCAAAGCAACCTCATTAGCCGCACCCAGCGTAATGTTGTCTTCGGCGTTATCCAGAAGACGAACGCCCACGTTCTGTGCACCACTCGCAAAGGTGTTGGTCATCAGGCTGCTGTCAGTCGCGTCTGTCGCAGAGCTGGTAAAGGTGACATCGACTTTGGTAACTGGTGTGTCAGTCTCGTCCGCCGGATCGTCAAGCTGGCAGTTCTCCAGATTGATATCAACCGGAACAGCGGTAGACTTTTTGTTAGCGTTGATCACGGCAGTGGTAACTTCACCGAGGTCCACTTCTTTATCAACGCTGTCTGGTGCAATGCTGCACGGAGCATCAATGACCACGCCTTTGAATTTGATTTTGCCGGAACCCTGGTCATCAGCAAAAGCAGAACCCGAAACGATGGCAGCCATCGCAACCGCTAACAGTACTTTTTTACCCATATACATGAAAATATCCTTTTTCAAATGAATTCATAAAATGAATATTAAATTTCAGAATGCTCGTGAATTATACGGACTAAAGAGGAGGGGATGCGAATAAATTGGCTAAAACTCTTTTTAAGGAAATATTAAATTATAATGCCTGGTTAATGTAAGTCGCGCATATGATGACTATGTTATCCAGATATATTCGAAGTGATTAAGCAGAATAAAAAAATGTAGATTGCCTTCGACAAAATAAGGAAATAATGCCTCCGCGTTTAACGGAGGCAAAATGCTCAACCAATACCTGCTGTTTGCAGCAACACCAGACTCAACCCCATCACCGACATTCCACACAGCACGCCATAGCTCGGGTTATTATTCGGGTCGATCTCTTTCGCCAGCGGCATCAGCTCATCGACAGAGAGCGCAACCATAATCCCGGCCACGGCAGCCATAATCGCCGCCATCACGACAGGGGAGACGAGGCTTCCAAGGATCAGCCACGCCAGCACGCCGCCGAGAATTTCGGCCATCCCGGAAATCCCCGCCCAGAAGACGGCAGTACGTTTTGAACCCGTTGCGGCATAAACCGGCCCGGCCACGGCAAGTCCTTCAGGAATATTGTGTAAGGCTACCGCCAGCGCGACACCAAATCCCATTTCCAGATTGCTGCTGGCCGTGACATACGTGGCGACACCTTCCGGGAAGTTGTGCAGGCTAATACCCAGCGTCAGCAGGATCGCCGTGCGCTTGATGTTGCCGGGGATTGGAGTAACGCTTTTTTGCATCAAATCCTGAGGGTGGGCGTGGGGCAGCATACGGTCGAGCGCAAAATAGCCCAGCAGACCAACGATGAACATGCCGTAGCCCAGAACCGGAGACATTCCCTCGGTGTGAAGCGCTGCTGGCAGCATCTCCATCAGTGAGATAAGCAGCATGATCCCAGCGGCGAAGCCCAGCGAGAACGCCAGAAGACGATTAGACGGTTTTTGCCCGAGCACGCCGAGGAACGCACCGATAAAGGTCGCGGCACCCGCAAGCACGGTCAAAATTAAGGGTACTGACATGCACTCTCCTTAAGGGATATCTTACGTTCAAATTTCCTGATGATGATCTTCACGGTTATCTGCGTTTATCTTCACCTGAATGCGCGTAATGTAGAACCATCAAATTGACACCTTCTCTAAGGATACCACCATGTCTTCTTCTCGTATGCCTGCACTGTTTTTAGGCCACGGCAGCCCAATGAACGTTCTGGAAGACAACGTTTATACCCGCGCCTGGCGTCATCTGGGGGAGACATTGCCGCGTCCGAAGGCGATTGTGGTGGTGTCTGCGCACTGGTTTACCCGTGGTACCGGCGTGACGGCCATGGAAGCGCCTAAAACCATTCATGATTTCGGCGGCTTCCCGCAGGCGCTGTATGATACGCATTATCCGGCTCCCGGCTCGCCTGCGCTGGCACAGCGGCTGGTAGAGTTGCTCGCACCTGTTCCAGTGGCGCTGGATAAAGAAGCCTGGGGCTTTGACCATGGCTCGTGGGGCGTGCTGATTAAGATGTACCCTGATGCAGATATTCCGATGGTGCAGTTAAGTATCGACAGCACTAAACCGGCGGCCTGGCACCTGGAAATGGGCCGCAAACTGGCGACCCTGCGTGATGAGGGCATCATGCTGGTGGCGAGTGGCAACGTGGTGCACAACCTGCGTACGGCGCGCTGGCATGGCGAAAACACGCCATACCCGTGGGCGAGCGCTTTTAACGCCTACGTCAAAGCGAACCTGACCTGGCAAGGCCCGGTTGAGAAGCATCCGTTAGTGAACTATCTGGATCACGAAGGCGGTTCGCTCTCTAACCCGACGCCGGAACACTTCCTGCCGCTGCTGTATGTATTAGGTGCATGGGATGGTCAGGAGCCGGTTACCATTCCGATTGACGGCATTGAGATGGGCAGTTTGAGTATGCTGTCGGTGCAGGTGGGGTAAAAACATGCCCGGTAAGCGTAGCGCCACCGGGCAAGTTTTATTCAACAAAAATATGCGGATAGAACCGTGACAGATCCTGCGTAATCAACGCGCGATCTTCGCGAATACCAATCCCGGCAGGTTGATCATTAATAAGCCAGCTGCCGATCAGCGTATAGCTGTCGCCAAACTTCGGCAGTTGATAAAACTCCTGGACGATCATCCCTTCTTCACCGTACGGCCCTTCAACCGCTTCCAGCGTTTTACCGTTTTCGATAATGGAGACGTTCGCGCCTTCGCGGGAAAAGATAGGCTTAACGACGTATTTCTCCATCGGCGGGAACTCATCTTCGGCAAAGTAAGCTGGCAACAGGTTAGGATGGTTCGGGAACATCTCCCACAGCATCGGCAGCAGGGCTTTGTTGGAGATAATGCTCTTCCACGCCGGTTCCAGCCAGCGCACGCCCGCGTCTTCCAGCTTGGTGGAGAACATTTCACGCAGCATATATTCCCACGGATAGAGCTTGAACAGGTTGCTGATCACCTGATCCTGCATATCCGTAAACTGACCTTTTTCCCCCAGGCCAATATCTTCGATATAGAGGAATTCAGTCGCCACTTCCGCTTCGGCCGCGCAGTCCTGCAGATACTGAACCGTGCCCCTGTCTTCTTCCGTGTCGCGACAGCAGGCAAGATGCAGCAGATTGAAGCCAAACTGCTCCCGCAGTTCGGCGAAACGCTCAATCAGCTTTTCCTGCAGGCTGTTGAACTGGTCGCTACCTTCCGGCAGGTTTCCGGCGTTCATCTGATCTTCCAGCCAAATCCACTGGAAGAATGCTGCTTCGTAAAGAGAGGTCGGCGTATCCGCGTTGTTTTCTAAAAGCTTCGGCTCACCCACGCCGTCCCACGCCAGATCGAGGCGAGAGTAAAGCGAAGGTTGATTCGTTTTCCACGACTGACGGACGAAACTCCAGGTATGCTTCGGAATACGGAATTTAGTCATCAGCTCGTCGCTGTCGATAACTTTATCCACCACCTTCAGGCACATCTGGTGCAGCTCGGCCGTCACCTCTTCCAGTTTTTCCACCTGGTCGAGCGTCAGTTTGTAGTAAGCATCTTCACACCAGTACGGCTCGCCGTACATGGTGTGGAAGTTAAAACCGTATTCAGTCGCTTTTTCGCGCCAGTCCGGGCGCTCGGTAATACCGACTCGTTCCATGATCAGCCGCCCATTGAGCGAGTGGAAGTGCCTGTTGCACTACTACGCTGCATGCTGGTCTGTTTCGCCACAGACTCACCGAACCCACCGCGGGTGATGGTGCTGGTGGTCGCAGGCTTCGGCGCCATCGCGGTTTTCGGGACGGTCACGGTGCGGCCCGGGGTCGCTGCGCCATAGCCTTTGCCGCTGGCATCGGTATATTGACCATAAGCCGGGCTGGCCGGGTTTTTCGAGCTAAACAGCGGTTGCTGCTGATAGCCCGCACCGCCGCCCATCAGGCGGCCCATCATGTAGCCTGCCATTAATGGCATCCAGAAGCTGCCGCTGGACTGCGCCTGATTTTCCGGCGCAGTACCTGCCTGAGCTGGCGTCTGCTGACACTGTCCTTCACCAAATTCCGCCACGCAGTCTTCGCGTGAGGCATATTTCGGCGCGGTGCGTTCCGCTTCTTTCAGGGCGTTGGTGTAGGCGGTTTTACATTCTGCTGCCTGGCCGGTTGCGGCGGAGCAGTCGTCCGCGTTTTGATACAGCGAAACCGTTTCGTCGTTTTTCTCACAGCCTGCCAGCATAAAGACCGCGGTTACTGCCAGCGCAACAGGGGTGAGATGACGTGCGTTCCAGCTTTTGCGGAACGACGCGTGGTTAATCGTTTTTGTCCGTTTCATGTTTGTCTTCCAGGACCCAGTGGTAATAACGCTCAGGATAGTGGATGAGTGGTTGAAAATGAAGCGAAGAGGGGCGGAATCAGGGGGATCTTTACGTTGGCTTACGTTCGGGTGTGATTCAGCTGCGCCCTCTCCCGGTGAGAGAGGGCGTGATAACACTCTTAGTTACGGAACGGGTTAGAACCGCTGCTTGCAGGTGCCGTGCTACGCGCGGCCGCTGGCTGTGCGGCAGGGGCGCTGCCGTTAGCGTTGAAGTTATCAACGGCGGCAACCTGCTCCGGGTTCTCCGGCGCAACGCTGTCCGGCGAGGTAGAGACCGGTTTGCCCAGCGTGCTGTTCAACATTTGCAGATCCTGCTCGTTCAGCGTACCCAGTGCCTGCTTGATGTTCAGCTGGTTAATCAGGTACTGGTAACGTGCGCTGGAGAGCTGCTGTTTCGCGTTGTACAGCGTGGTGGTTGCGTCCAGCACGTCAACGATAGTACGTGTACCGACCGAGTAACCCGCTTCCATTGCATCCAGGGAGCTTTGTGCAGACACTACGGCCTGTTTGTACGCGTTGATGCTGCTGATAGAGGCGTTAACGTTGTTGAAGGAAGAACGTACGGTCTGCACCACGTTACGGTGCGCGCTTTCCAGCTGCTCGCTTGCGCCAACAAAGTTGTACTGCGCCTGTTTCACCTGGGAATTCACCATGCCGCCCTGGTACAGCGGCAGGGAGAAGCTCAGGCCCACTTTGTTCTGACCCATATTGCTGTCGTCATAAGCCTGTGAATTGGCACCATTTGTTTTAGAACCGCTATAGGTCGTATCAGAGACACCGGTAGAGGCGCTCAGGCTCAGGGTTGGCAGATGACCATCCTGCGCCTGACGAATTTGCTCGCGGGCCAGATCCTGGCTCAGACGCGCCTGCAGCAACGTCAGGTTGCGGTTTTCCGCCTCTTTCAGCAGGGCGTTAACGGCCTGCGGCTTATCCGTTTTGAAGCTGTCGACGTTCAGGGAAGCCAGCTCAGGATAGTAATTCCCGGTCACCTGGCGCAGGGATTCCAGCGCGTTGTCGAGGTTGTTACGCGCGGTCACTTCGTTGGCCAGCACGGTGTCGTACTGTGAACGGGCGTTCTGCACGTCGGTGATCGCCACCAGACCCACGTTGAAGCGCTGGGTGGTTTGATCCAACTGGCGGTAGATCGCCTGTTTCTGCGCTTCGGTGTAGGAGAGCGCATCAATGGCGCTCAGCACGTTGAAGTACGCGGTGGCAGTATTCAGGATCAGCGTTTGCTGGTCGGTCTGATAGGTCACATCCTGGATGCCCGCGCTCTTTTCCTGCAGAGTCAGGGCGCGCCATTTGGACATATCAAACAGCGTCTGTGTTAATTGCAGTGAGGCGCTGGTAGCATTGGAGTTAACGCCGTTAGCGTCGCGGAAACCGTTGCTGTAGGTATAATCTGCACCTAAACCTAACTGCGGCAGCAGTGGGCTACGCGCTTCGTTAATCTTTTCAAACGCAGCATCACGATCGGCCGCTGATTTACGTAAATCAGGGTTGCCCAGACGTGCCTGCTGGTAGACCTGTAACAGGTTTTCCGCCTGGCTCATTGCACTGAAGCCCGTCAGGCTCAGGCCGATAAGGATGGGGAGCAATTTCTTCATTTGCATTCCTTGTTGTGAAGCAGTATTAGCGCTGATCTAATTAAAAAATAATTGCCGATTCTAACAGAATCATCCACACCAAAAGGTTGGCGTTACGTGCCATCTGGCGGTAATTTGCACCAATCTACCATATAGCCTTACAAACGGCAGCCAAACAGCCTTGAAATTCACAATTTCATCACCATTGCTACCAGGACTCGACTCATGCAAAAACCAGAAAAGTTGCCCGTGACATTCGCCAAAAACGATGTAGAAATTATTGCACGAGAAACGCTTTATAGCGGTTTTTTTTCGATGGATCTTTACCGTTTCAGGCATCGCCTGTTCAACGGTGAAATGAGCGGCGAAATCAGACGTGAAATTTTTGAGCGCGGGCATGCGGCTGTCTTGCTACCCTTTGACCCAGTGCGTGACGAAGTCGTGCTGGTGGAGCAGATCCGCATTGCCGCGTATGACACCAGTGAAAGCCCGTGGCTGCTGGAGATGGTGGCCGGTATGATCGAAGAGGGCGAGTCGGTTGAAGACGTCGCCCGTCGCGAGGCGCTGGAAGAGGCCGGGCTGGTGGTAGGCCGCACAAAACCGGTGTTGAGCTATCTGGCGAGTCCGGGTGGCACCAGCGAACGCTTATCCATTATGGTGGGCGAAGTGGACGCCACGACCGCAGAAGGCATTCACGGTCTGGCTGATGAAAACGAAGATATTCGGGTTCATGTGGTAAGCCGGGAACAGGCTTATCAGTGGGTAGAAGAGGGGAAAATCGACAACGCAGCGTCTGTCATCGCCCTGCAATGGCTGCAGCTGCATTATCAGACATTACGAAACGAGTGGAAAAAATGAAGCGCTATACGCCTGACTTCCCAGAAATGATGCGCCTGTGCGAAACGAATTTTGCACAATTGCGCCGCCTGCTGCCGAGAAACGACGCACCCGGCGAAACGGTAAGCTATCAGGTGAGCAACGCGCAGTATCGATTAACGATAACAGAATCAACGCGCTACACTACGCTGGTGGAGATTGAGCAAACGGCACCCAGCATTAGCTACTGGAGCCTGCCGTCGATGACGGTACGCCTCTATCACGACGCGATGGTCGCTGAAGTGTGTTCAAGCCAGCAGATCTTTCGCTTCAAGGCGCGGTATGATTACCCGAATAAAAAGTTGCATCAACGCGACGAAAAGCATCAAATTAACCAGTTTTTAGCCGACTGGCTAAGATATTGTTTAGCACATGGAGCAATGGCGATTCCGGTTTGTTAGCGTCATAAACCTACCTAAGGACACCATTTGGAAAGCCTGTTGAACCTGACTGTTGCTGGTGGGGCGCCAGTCAGGATATTACAAATCACCGATACCCACCTTTTTGCCGAAAAGCATGAAACTTTGCTGGGGGTTAATACCTGGGAGAGTTATCAGGCGGTACTGAGCGCCATTCACGCTGAACATCGCGACTGCGACCTGATTGTCGCAACGGGCGATTTGGCGCAGGACCAGTCCTCCGCGGCCTACCAGCATTTTGCTGAAGGCATCGCGAGCTTTAGCGTGCCTTGCGTCTGGCTGCCCGGAAACCACGATTTCCAGCCCGCAATGTACAGTTCCCTTCAGGATGCGGGGATTTCTCCGGCGAAGTGCGTATTTGCGGGTGAACAGTGGCAGATCCTGCTGCTGGACAGCCAGGTATTTGGCGTTCCGCACGGTGAATTAAGCGAGTTTCAACTCGACTGGCTGGAGACCAAACTGGCTGCCGAACCTGAACGTCATACGCTGCTGTTGCTCCATCATCATCCGCTGCCGGCAGGCTGCAGCTGGCTGGATCAGCACAGCCTGCGTAACTCCGCGGCGCTGGATAGCGTGCTGGCGAAATACCCGCGCGTGAAACACCTGCTGTGCGGACACATCCATCAGGAACAGGATCTCGACTGGAACGGACGCCGCATGCTGGCGACGCCGTCGACCTGTGTGCAGTTTAAGCCGCACTGCGCCAACTTTACGCTGGATACCATCGCGCCAGGCTGGCGCTGGCTGGAACTGCATGCCGACGGCACGCTGACCACGGAAGTCTGCCGTCTGGCAGGCGCAGAGTTCCGCCCGGATACCGCTTCAGAAGGCTACTGATGTCTACGCTCCTTTATCTGCACGGATTCAACAGCTCGCCGCGCTCCGCAAAAGCGACGCAGTTTCGCCAGTGGCTGAGCGAGCATCACCCCCACGTTGAGATGATTATCCCGCAGCTGCCGCCGTACCCGGCGGAGGCGGCGGAAATGCTCGAATCGATCGTGCTTGAACACGGCGGTGAATCCTTTGGCGTAGTCGGCTCATCGCTGGGCGGGTACTATGCCACCTGGCTCTCACAATGCTTTATGCTGCCCGCCGTTGTGGTTAATCCGGCGGTACGGCCATTTGAGCTGCTGAGGGACTTTCTTGGCGAAAACGAGAACCCCTACACCGGGCAGCAATATGTGCTAGAGTCACGCCATATTTACGATCTCAAAGTTATGCAGGTCGACCCGCTTGAAGCGCCGGATCTCATCTGGCTGCTGCAGCAGACGGGTGATGAAGTGCTGGATTACCGCCAGGCAGTGGCGTATTACGCCTCCTGCCGCCAGACTATAGAAGAGGGCGGAAACCATGCTTTCACGGGCTTTGAGGATCATTTCACCCAGATTGTCGATTTTCTTGGACTGCACAGCCACTGACAATCAATGCGAATTGCTAGTTTAAATCATGACGCAAACCTATAACGCTGATGCCATTGAGGTACTCACCGGGCTTGAGCCGGTTCGCCGCCGCCCGGGGATGTATACCGATACGACGCGCCCGAACCATCTGGGCCAGGAAGTTATTGATAACAGTGTGGACGAAGCGCTGGCGGGCCATGCCAAACGCGTTGACGTCATCCTGCACGCCGATCAGTCGCTGGAGGTCATCGACGATGGTCGCGGCATGCCGGTGGACATCCACCCCGAAGAGGGCGTGCCTGCCGTTGAGCTGATTCTCTGCCGACTGCACGCGGGCGGTAAGTTCTCCAACAAGAACTATCAGTTCTCCGGTGGTCTGCACGGCGTGGGGATTTCCGTGGTGAACGCCCTGTCCAAACGCGTGGAAGTGAACGTCCGTCGCGACGGTCAGGTGTACAACATCGCGTTTGAAAACGGCGAGAAGGTGCAGGATCTGCAGGTTGTCGGCACGTGCGCTAAACGCAACACCGGCACGAGCGTCCACTTCTGGCCTGACGAAAGCTTCTTCGACAGCCCGCGTTTTTCCGTTTCTCGCCTGACGCACCTGCTGAAAGCCAAAGCGGTACTGTGCCCGGGCGTGGAAATTACCTTTAAAGATCACGTCAACAACACTGAGCAGACCTGGTGCTATGCCGATGGCCTGAACGACTACCTGTGCGAAGCGGTAAACGGCCTGCCGACGCTGCCGGAAAAACCGTTTGTCGGTAACTTTAGCGGTGATACCGAAGCGGTGGACTGGGCGCTGCTGTGGCTGCCGGAAGGCGGCGAGCTGCTGACCGAAAGCTACGTCAACCTGATCCCAACCATGCTCGGCGGTACCCACGTCAACGGCCTGCGTCAGGGACTGCTGGACGCGATGCGTGAGTTCTGCGAATACCGCAACATTCTGCCGCGCGGGGTGAAGCTCTCGGCGGAGGATATCTGGGACCGCTGCGCCTACGTGCTCTCCGTGAAGATGCAGGATCCGCAGTTTGCCGGTCAGACCAAAGAACGTCTGTCATCGCGCCAGTGCGCGGCGTTCGTCTCCGGCGTGGTGAAAGATGCGTTTACCCTGTGGCTGAACCAGAACGTTCAGGCGGCTGAGATGCTGGCTGAAATGGCCATCTCCAGCGCCCAGCGTCGTCTGCGTGCCGCGAAGAAAGTGGTGCGTAAAAAGCTGACCAGCGGCCCTGCGCTGCCGGGCAAGCTGGCGGACTGCACCGCGCAGGATCTCAACCGCACCGAGCTATTCCTCGTGGAAGGGGATTCGGCGGGTGGGTCGGCCAAACAGGCGCGCGATCGTGAATATCAGGCGATCATGCCACTCAAGGGTAAGATCCTGAACACCTGGGAAGTCTCTTCAGACGAAGTGCTGGCCTCGCAGGAAGTGCACGACATCTCCGTTGCGATCGGCATCGATCCGGACAGCGAGGATCTGAGCCAGCTGCGCTACGGCAAGATCTGTATTCTCGCGGATGCGGACTCCGATGGTCTGCACATCGCCACGCTGCTGTGCGCGCTGTTTGTGAAGCACTTCCGCACGCTGGTGAAAAACGGTCACGTCCACGTGGCGCTGCCGCCGCTCTACCGTATCGACCTCGGCAAAGAGGTTTACTACGCGCTGACGGAAGAAGAGAAGGCGGGCGTGCTGGAGCAGCTTAAGCGTAAGAAGGGCAAACCAAATGTGCAGCGCTTTAAAGGGCTGGGCGAAATGAACCCGATGCAGCTGCGCGAAACGACGCTGGATCCGAACACGCGCCGCCTGGTGCAGCTGACGATCAGCGACGAAGACGAACAGCAAACCAACGCCGTGATGGATATGCTCCTCGCCAAGAAACGTTCGGAAGACCGACGTAACTGGCTGCAGGAGAAAGGGGATATGGCGGATATTGAGGCCTGATGCCCTTACCCTAACCCTCTCCCACAGGGCTGAGGGATCCCCAGTAATATGGTCATGCCTCCATGACCATATTACTGTACTCTTTTCCCAGCTTTTTCATC